>CAMWMM010000311.1 GCA_947175285.1 uncultured Lachnospiraceae bacterium | reverse complement strand
TCTTTGAACACTGGAAAAACAAAATAATAAACACCAAAAAATAGAAAATCACGAATGTATACCACAGAAAGTTCATAAGACATATATATTTTTTCAGGATAAATTTCCCAAATACAACCACAAATGGTTTATACAAAACTTCTAATACAAAGAAAGCAAAAAACGAAATTTTTGAAACAATTCTTTTGCAAAAAGTTACCTTCTTTTTTATAAAGTATTCTGTTAAATTTAAGCCTAGATAGCTTGTTACTCCATTCTGTTCACCTTGAACCGAAACCACAAACTGATAAAACGTCAACAAAATCCCATATATTGTAATTTGTCCTATTATTATTGCAATATATGTTGCTTTGTCAACTTGTAATTGATTACATGTTATATAATTCAAAAAACACTCCAAATATTTCATCTAGTCGCCTTTCAACAAATATTTCAATATTACCTCTCAAATATTTATGTTCTGTTTCCGCAATGAACAATTCCCTTTCCTCTTCTTACGTTTTGTTGCTCTATACTATTTCTTCAAAACACACATCACCAGATATCATATTAATAGATATATTCTATAAATTTGTAATAAATCTTGCTATTATACAGTTTCAAAATAAATAGAAAATAAAAATATCCTTATAGATTTCCCACTGAATCCTTAAGAATATCACTTCCATCAATGAAATCTTGAAAAATCTGTACATATGTATTTTTTTAATTGTTCCTTGCAATATTCCTCCATTTCTCCCTTAGAATTTTTATGGTATCCATTAAAGCGAATACTACGTTTTCCTGCATTTTTTCCGTCCTTGTTTGTCTGACATTCATTGAGGAATTCTTCCGAGGACATAATCCACTTCTTTTTCATTCTTTCAGAATAAAATACAAAATAAAATTTTTCTGTAAACTCATGTGTAATGGCAGAAAACAATGCAGCATCACCCTCTTTAACTTCATTAGACCTCGCTTTTATCTGTATTTCAATAAATGTGCCATCTTCTTTTTTTATAACACAGTCAACACCATGATCATCGACTAATGGAACATAGCAGTCCAATCCCTCCATCAACATTTCCCCAATTAAATAATATTCCATCCGCTTACCAAATCCAGCAGAATGTCTAAATGTCATTCCCATACCAATACCTCATTACTTTCTTTGTATATTTTAATTCAATTATCACATTCCCATAAATGATTTTGGAGCTCACAAGCGAAGCCAGTAGTCAATTATTTATTTCATCTTCCCTACTACTTCCCCGCTGGTTCTCCGACCTTCCACGTTTCGCTCGGGGCACAGTTCCATGTTATTTCTTTCCCATCCGATTGTGCCACAATACTTCCCTTTTCATCTGTACGGAATACTTTTACTCCCATGCGCCTTAACGTATTCAAAGTCTTTGCATGCGGATGTCCATAGGCATTTCCCTCCGCACAGCTAATAACTGCCCAAGTCGGATTCACTGCATTTAAAAATGCCTTTGAAGATGAAGTTCCGGAACCATGATGCCCAACTTGATATACATCTGCCGAAATAGAAAATCCATTCTTTAAAATATCGCTTTCCGCCTCTTCTTCCGCATCTCCCGAAAAAAGAAAACGATTGTCTCCGTTTTGTAATAGAAGCGCTATAGAAGCATTATTCGGAGCCTCGTAAACATCATTCGGCGCCAATATTGTAAACTGCGCATTTCCCAACGAATAAGAGCTTCCAACTGTAGGCGTACTATAAGAAAGTCTTTTGTCATCCAACGCCTGAATCAGTTTTCGGTATGTTTTATTATCCTTTTCATAATTAGATATGAAGACTGTGTCAATTTGAAACTTCGTTATGATAACCGGAGCTGCCCCAATATGGTCGGCATCGGGATGTGTTAAGATTAAGTAATCCAGTTTCTTAACTCCCTGCTTTTGCAGATAATTCTGGACTACCGTTCCCTGAGAATCATCTCCGGTATCAATTAACATTGCATTGTTACCGCATTTTACCAGTGTGCAGTCGCCCTGCCCAACATCTATGAAGTGAACTTCCATATCAGAAGCCTGCGTTGTCTGCTGCGATATTACTGGAACTGCACCATTGTCTATTAGAATAACATAAAGCAATGCTATTATTATGACAGTCGCCGCATGCCAAAAGCGTCTTCGTTTTTTATGTTTTGGGACCTTCTTTTTCATGTTTGCTCCTGTTTAGCATTACTTAAAATCTAACTTCTTTTTCGGGAAAGTACTCCTAATTAATTACTCAATAAACCAGATTCTATAGTTCATCAATCCCAATATAATACTATCATATGGTCAATCTTCTTATGGTCAGTTATTTCAATAATCTGGGGTTCTGCTCCTTTTGAAGTTATAAGCCATACTTTGCCTTTCCCAATATCATCGCAATCTCCAAGCAAAGAAATATCACTCGGTTCAGCAACACCACTTTCCCCAATAAGTTCCTCTATTTTGGAAACCGGAAGAATAGTGTCAATCCAAAGGGTGTCTGCATATGTTGATTTTTCTCCCTTACTACTCGTAATTTCATAACCATAAGTACTAACCAAAATTGTACTGTCTGTATCAATATATTTAATCTGTTCTACAAAACTCCGTAAGATAGGAATATCTTCTTCATCTAAAGAAAAATTATTATAATCCTTACTTTCTTCATCAAAATAGTTATCAAATTCCATTAGAACATCATCATTCAAATCAAATTCTCTGGAATTGAAAACAGTTTGTAACACCACCATATTTTTCCCTCATAGCTTCCGATTTCTCTTTTTATTCAACTTTCTTAAAATGGAATTTATTTAATTCCCCAAATCCCAACCTGCATATTTGAAAGCCATAAAATCTCAACAGCTTTAAATCCGCAATTTTGCATCAGTTCAATATTTTCTGATATCGAAATCGGAAAGTAATCCTTTCCGTACCGTTTTATGTGGTTCTCGCATTCTTCAAGGCTCTTTCCTTGTTTCATTTGGTATCTTTTCCACTTTTCCAAATAAACCATTTTACCTAAATCAGTAAAGGGGGCATAATTTTCAAAACAAATAAACAAACCATTATTCTCTAATGCTTCATAACACTTTTGCAAAACTGTTTTGCGTTCATCTATATGCAAATAATGACTTACCAGTATTGCTGTAATAACATTAAATTCGTTAGTATAATCTAATTTTTTAATATCGCAAACTAAAAATTCTGCATTATGACACTTAAAATGCTCTTTTGCAATACTTATCATTTCATCAGAAGAATCACAAAAAACAAACCGCTCAAGCTCTAAGTTTTCATATGCAACACTTCCCATCTTTCCGGTTCCGCAACCAATATCAAGCCATCTTACTGCACTATGATTAAAAAGTTTTACTAACTCTATAACTTGCTCATAAAATTCATCATAATATGGCAGAGTTTGCTTAATTTTTCTATCATATTCAGTCGAAAAAAATGCAGATTTGTTATCGCTCACGGGCTGTCACCTCTTACAAAAAATTCGATTAGTCAGTACAATTATAACCTGTTTTTAACGGGTGCACAATTCCGAAAAGAGAGCTAAAAGATTCTTTCTTAACTAATTTTACTATTATTGCATACGAAAAAGCAACGCTTACGACATCTATTTTTACATCGCATTCCTTATCGTGTTAAATATATAAAAGGCATTAACGAATATTTCGCTAATGCCTCTTATTAGTCTATCAAATCTTATTCAATTCTTTACACTAATAGCTTCTCTGTACATCCAACACCTTCATCAAAGCTTCCTGCAACACTCTGGAAACATTAATTCCAGCATGTTCTGCCTCATAGTTAAGCCAGCTTGGAATGGTAACATTTTTTCTTACTGTCTTTGTATCAATTTTTCTTCGGTATTCTCCTGAATCAATATCAACTAATGATATAACCGTCTCACCATCTTCTGCAAAAGTTCCACTACTGGCATCTAAAGAACCAATTTCTGAGGGCATAGGAATTTCCATCCCATCATCCTCCATTGATACACATTTCAACTCGATAGCATCTCTGGCCATTTCTATGGCATCTGCCATATTCTTACCCTCTGTCAAGATATCCAAATCCGGTACTTCTACCAATATATTTGTAGTTGTTTTTGTAAAAAGCACAGGATACACATTTTTCATTGTCTTTTCTCCATATCATTGTATAAAGTATTATCAGATAATCTTATAAAATTATCTTTATTAGTTATAGTATATTATAAACTTCTTCTTTTTATAATTGCTTTTGCTAGTCTCTCATCAATTTCCTTGTGCCGAGGAACCTCTTCCTTTTCCATACCTCTAGCATACACGTCATGATTACTTCCGTGTCTCTCAAAGATAAAACCTGCTTTTTCAAGCATCTTTATAAGTTCTCTCTGTTTCATCTCATTCCTCCATATAACTTCCTCCCTTTGCAAATTATTATACACATTCAATGCGTATATGTCAACATTTTTATGCGCATCGAATGTGTATCGTTACTATCTCATCACTTCCTCATAAGCCGCCATTTCAGCCTCCCTGAAGCAGCAGAAAAAAACATTCATCACCACATCCGGATGAGCATCCAGCCACTGCACCACCGTCGTCAAGGACACATGAGCGGCTTCATCTAGCGGATATCCATATATGCCTGTGGATATTCCGGGAAAGGCAATGCTGGTACACCCATTCTCTAAAGCTAAGTCCAGAGAATTCCTGTAGCAGTCTGCCAGAAAATCGGCATCACTTTTTTTACCGTGATAAACCGGTCCGACAGTATGAATAATGTAGTTTGCATTTTTAATATTATAGGCGCCCGTAATTTTCGCTTTACCGGTTTTGCACCCATGTAACATGCGGCACTCTTCCAAAAGCTTCGGTCCTGCTGCTCTGTGAATGGCGCCATCTACACCACCGCCGCCCAAAAGACTGCTGTTTGCAGCATTCACGATTGCATCTACATGCATATCCACTACACTGCCTCTAACAATACTTATGCGAGATTTAGACTTATTCGCTAAAACTTCCATTGTATACTTATCCTCCATATCAAAACCTCCTCCAATAATATACGTGACAATCGCATCATAACATTTCTTGCTACAAATACTTCTCAATCGTCCCCTGCTCCACAACACTCTTTCCCAACAACGTAATCGCCTGCTTTGGACAGGTATTGATGCAGCGATAGCACATCGTGCATCTCCTCTCTGCCTTAGCCAGATTGTTCTCTATATGCAGATTTTTCATAGGGCATAATTCTACGCATTTGCCGCAGCCGACACATTTTTTCTCATTAACTTTTACTTTATTGCTGTATTGCCTTGTTTTGTTGTAAAAATACAAACGCTGCCCGAATAATCCCGCCATATGATATAATATACCGATTCCTTCCTGCGGCGGTTGTCCGTTTTTCATGCTTTGAACTGCCTTGTCAATTTTCCGCTTCGCTTCTCTCACGAGTTTTCTGTTTTCCTCCAGAGGACGCTTCAATGCCTTCTCATCCGCTATGCTGTCCGGCATTTTCAAGTGCAAACCGCCTATGATTTGTGCATCAAACTTACGTAGCAGACGAGCCAATATACCCGCTCCATCCCCGCTGAACAATCCCATCGTTGCAATGACAAAGATTTTCTTTCCCTGCCATAAGTTTTTATTTTCCTCTACAAAATCCTTTACCATTTTCGGAATATTGCTATATTGTACAGAATAGCTAAAAACAATCTCTTCAGTGTCCATTATGTAACTGCCTATGTCTTCATCCTCTATTGATAAGATTTTAGCCGTTTTATCATATTTATTCATGAAAACTTCCAAAGCATATCTGGAATTTCCTGTTCCGCTAAAATATATTCCTAACATTTTTATTCCCTCTTCTGGCACCCTTCACAAAAATACACCGTCCCGCCCATATAAGCTGCTTTATGAATCTCACATCCGCATCGCATACATGGTTCATAGAGTGAATTTTTACTAAGCTGCGTAATATATCCGCCTTTTTCTCCAAACAAATCTCTTTCCGTGTCGCGACCTCCTTTTTCCGTCATTTCTCCTAATATCTTTTTGACGGAATCATACAGTGTCCGGAAATCGTCGTCCGTCATTTTTTTCATATCAAATCTTGGGTCAAAACCGGCATCCCATAAAATATCCTGCAAAACACCATTCCCAAGCCCCGGTATTATCTGCTGAGTGGCAAGAAACGCTTTCACGGACATTTTCTTTGCATCCGCCTGATAAAGATTT
>CAMWMM010000310.1 GCA_947175285.1 uncultured Lachnospiraceae bacterium | reverse complement strand
TTGTTCTTCAATATATTCTTTTACCGCTTGAATACCTACAAACTCCTCATATCGAGGATAACCCTCTTTATTTTTATTAGAATATTTGAATCAGTTCGCGCGACTGGGTTCCTTAGATTTTCATGACAAATCCCGTGTACTCAACCCAATGGCTGTAAGTTTTGCTTGAAAATCGAGAAAATTCTGTCTATTTTCCCTTTTTGAAAACAATCCGGTTTCATCAAAAAATATACGAAGCTCTATATATTTCGATCTGAATACAAAATATGGAGGTTTAGCCGTAATATCTCTTTCTCTATATTCAAACTGCTCCCAGTAAAATGTTGAATAATCATTAAAAACAATTCCTTTTGCATCAATGCTTTTAATATCTGAATAGTTTTTCTCAAATGGTTTCCAATACTTGAATTTAAACCCTTCCTCAGGCTCTCCGATGCTATAACCAAGCGCTTCTGACAATTTGTTTTTAAGAGTATTATACCACTCATTCCAAATCTTTTCCGGCATTGTACCGGCTATTTGTATTCCACTTGGTTCAACAGACGCCCATAAATCTATATCATCTCCAACCCAACGGGGACAATCATCCTTTTTACTCCAATATGGCATAGTTCTATATATATTATCTATTTTCTCCCACACTTCTTCAGGGGCAGAGTAATGAATGTTTAAATTTATATCATGTTTCATAAGGATTTTTCTCCTACAAAATTCCAATATATACTATTTGAGAGAGAAACTCGTTAGCATCGCTTCTGTTTTTAAAGATGATAATGCGTTTGTAAGAATATTTGTGCAGTAATTTCATCACTGCAGGTCTGCTTACAGAGTTGTAATTCTTAATAAACTCCACAAATTCATAAGTTTCTTTTTCCAAAGTTTGGTGCAGCCGCTCCATAAAAGTGCTTTTGAAAATATACTTTTTCCGCTGCCAGAACAACCTATGACGATAACCTTTTGCATTTTTCGCTTATCTCCTTCGGATTTTTCTATTTTTTACAAACCGGAAGTTGTTTACCTTACCATATCTTCATCTATTTTGTGAAGCAACTCCCAATCAACATTTATTTCGGCTTCTTTACTTAAAATTTTCATTTTCATATTCCATCGAACGCATCTTACAGCTACCATCCAATTTTTGAAATTGCCCATATTTTACAAAATGAAGTCCGCATTTCTCCATCACATGACCTGATGCTTTATTTGGTTCTGCATGACTTGAGGAAAACCTTGTAATTCCGAAATATTCATATGCAAATTTCATCATAGCCTTTACAGCCTCGGTTGCATACCCATTTCCCCAGCAATCCTGTCGAAAGTTATATCCAAATCCCCAGTAATCATTTCTTTCTGCATCTGGTCCTATACTTCCGCTTCCCACTAAACACATATCTTCCTTTCTTACGAAACCAAAATGATAATCTTCACTTGGCTTTTGGAGTGAAGTAAGCCAATCTATAACCTCATTTATACATGTATATGTATTGTAAACCATATATCTTGCAACACGTTCATCACCAACCCACTGAAATACAGCGTCGCTATCGGCAACTGTCAAAGGTCTTAAAATTAGTCGTTGCGTTTCTAAAATATAATTATGCATTTCTTTATTCTCCTTCATAGCAAAACTATAGTTAAAAAACGGCAATCCCTTAAATGGAATTGCCGCTTTTTTATTGTACCACTCCGGTTCCGCTTCTCGTCCATACGATATTCTGACTAATCATCTCATCAATATCCATACCGATAATCTCTGAAGCCCTTGCTTTTGCAGACGCTTCATTTGCCGTGCCGAGATTTTTATAAATCTCATAAGCCGGTTTCTTATTGCCATTCAAATCATATAAACCAAGCGCTAAATGACTTTCCATTTCGTGGGCATCGTCTGTCTGTCTAAACAGCATGAAAGCATCTATATCAGGAAGCGAAGCCGCTTTCAAATAACCGTAAGCTATGGAAGCCTCTTGTTTCTCCGTACCGAAACTGGAAGTAAAGCCGATTTCCGCAAGAGAAATGCTTCTAACCTCACCTGCCGGATTTAAGAAATTGCTCTGGTGCATATAATTTACCAAAAGGTCAATATTCTGCATCGTAATATACGGTGTGGCAAGGTTTTCTTTTACCCATACCTCCGGACCGTTCCATGCATATGGATCATACAGAGGTGAATTATACGGATGGAAAGAAAGTCCCCAGTCGATATTGCCCTCACGATTGATATAGTAATTAAACTGGTCTAAATATTCTCTGGAAAGGAAACTTCCCGGATTGGATTTCCTGTTCCACTCCTGATCGATGGAATTGTATATCTGCACATTGGCATTCATGCCTTTCATCTCATTATAAATGATACGGAATGCTTTCACATAAATACCTACATTAAAATCAAGAGATGTGGAGTTTGTATACCACCATTCCGTGCGGGCATTCACTTCATTTCCTAAAATCCAGTTATCTACCTGTCCGCATCCTGTCTGTCCCGAATAGTGCTGTCCCAAAAATGCACCAATGGCTTTTAGATGATTCGTTCCCTCCGCATCCGCCACATTGAGCGCATAACCCGGAGATTCGAAGCCGTCCCGTGCCATCGGATGAATCAAATCCTGTGAAAAATCACCTTCTCCGCGGTTCAAAAGTACGAGTGTTACCTGAATGCCGTATGCATTCAAGCTTTTTATCATAGAGTCAAAACTTGCCATTCTTCCGCCGTTAAAATAGTAAGTCGTTCCGTTATAAGTAAACGGAATGGATCCCGGCTGGGAAGCATCCGAACAAATCTCGTCAACGGCTATATTATAAACAACCTGCTGTATGCCAAGCGCCTGCAATTCTTCTTTGGAAGCCTTGTTTAAATCGGGCAGAATCCCTTTAATGCCTACATTTTTCCGTGCGGATGTATATGCCGCAATTGCTTCCGGATTCGTAATATAATGCTCATCGCTCACCTGAACCATGTGCCCGCCCTGTTTTACCGCTACTATAAACTTACGGCTCAAATTGGATTGTGCCGTATTATAATTAAGCGGAAAACTGATAGAAACCGATGTTCCGGCTCCGCCGGAAGCTACCATGGTGCCGGTCGGACCGTCCATGTATACTTCATCTGCATAGATGTAAAATTTTCCGTCATCACTCGATGGAATGCTGCTCGCACTAAGCTGGCAGACAACATTGCCGCCGGAAATCAGGCAAGAGTCGATTTTGACAGGTCTGCCTGCCGCTTCGACGGAAAGTACGGTATTGTCAGCAGTATGGAATACGCCTATCGCTAAAGCAAAGACTGCTATTACTGCTATCCTTATCATGATTTTTTTCATACTTTTTTTAACGTTATTCATAATTTCTCCTCATTATATGAATTTTAGATTGCGGATTGTATGTTATAAAACTCGCAAACACGCGCTCCGCGCTCCCTGTCCGATTGCATCGGACGTTTGCTCGTTAACACTGCAAGAAAAACAAATGTCTGCTTCGCATCCGCTTGTTTTTCTTTTTGCAGTGTTATTATATCATGCCGTTTTTTAAAAGTCATTATCCACTTTTTGATTTTCTCATTTTTTAGTATTTTTTTACATTTTTTGACCTCATATTCATTCTCCTCTCTGTAAAATATACGAATGAATCAGAGCATCTCAAAATAGGATGTAACAAAAAAGGAACGGGATTTCATATGAAAGCAATAATTTATCAACAAGCTGACACTTCTTCAAAACAGCCTGCAGTCACACTACAGTTTCCAGATGCTTTGCCGGGGAATGAGGCGCAAAGTAAGGAATGGGAGAAAATCCGCGAAGAAATCCACAACATTCTGCAGCAAGCCGTAATAGAACAGGCAGAACCGGAGGAAAGCATATGAAAAGAGTACGCATTCTGTTACGGGTCAGTTCTAATCAACAGCTGGACTGTGACGGTGATTTATCGGTACAGCGCCGCCTTGTTTTGGATTACATAGAAACACATAATGACTGGGTTTTGGACGAAAAAGAATACTATGAAGGAAGTAACAGCGGCTATAGAAATTCTGTCAGTCAAAGAGAAATTTTGCAGGAAGCGCTTACTGATGCCGAAAATCATGAATATGATATTCTGGCTGCTTATAAAGATGACAGAATCGGCAGGCGCATGTGGGAAATCGGTGCCTATGTCATGCACTTAAAAAGCTTCGGCGTTGATATTTACACGGTAAAAGACGGCTGTATTTCCCCGGAAAGCAGCGATATTATGGGACAGATGATGCTGGCGCTCCGTTACGGAAATGCGCAAAAAAGCAGCTCCGATACGGGGATGCGCGTAAAGGATACGGCAGGGAAGCTGATACGGCAGGGAAAATTTATGGGCGGTACGGCGCCGTACGGATACCGCCTGATATATTCCGGACAGCTCAGCAAGCATGGACGGGCGCTGCACAAACTGGAAATCATTCCCGCACAGGCAGACGCCGTCAAATATATCTATCATCTTTCCTGCCATCTGGAATTAGGCTGTGTCAAAATTGCAAAGCTTTTAAATGAAAATAACTATTATCGAACATTAGCTCCCATTGATACCTGGAAATCAGGCACCATAAGCAGTATTTTAAAAAACCCTGTTTATGCCGGTTATACCGCCTATAAACGCCGCGAACGCATAAACGGAAGTTATCACAGACTGGACAGCAGCGACTGGATAAAAGCGGATATGCCCAATAAGGAAATACAGATTATCGCCCCCTCCCTTTGGAATCAAACACAGGAGAAACGAAAAGTGCGTGCTGCCAAATATGCGCAAGTCTCCGCCTATCCTGTAGAGAATGTAAGCGTTATTGCAAGAAATGACGGTATGCTGCCACTCATTGACGTCATGTACTGTGCCCTTTGCGGGAAAAAAATGACAAACGGCACAAAGTATCATTACTGGCACATAAAAGGCAGTAACGAAAAACGTTCCAAAAAAATACGCGCTTACTGCTGCAAAGCATCTCCGGACGGCTGCACGTCTCATCCAAACATCCTGCTTCGCGCCGACAGAATAGAAAATATTGTACTTAACTGTCTCGCAGTACATATTGAACTGCTGCAAAAAGAAAAAAGCGTCTCCGGTATTATCTTTCATCATTATGATAACAAATATAAAATATGGGAATCAGAAAAGAAAAAATTACAAAAAGAAATAGCAAAAACAACTGAAAATATTTATGCCATGCAGGAATTTATTCCTGACGCCGTAAACGGGAGTTTTGCATTATCTATAGAAGAAACTGCCTCCGCAATCCGCAGGCTCGAAGAGAAACGTACTTTTCTGGAAAAGCAAATACAGGAAAAAGAAACCGGCATCTCTCAAATGCAAAAGGAAGAATACCGTATGCCGACATGGCAGGAGGTTTTTATCAAAGCAGATAAGGAAACACAAAGAGTTCTTGTCAACAAGCTGGTAGAACGCATAGAAGTTACAAAAGAACAAATTTTGATTTGCTTTCGGATACCGGGAAAATATTTTTACCCCGAATGAGCGGTGATTTCCCTACCACTCCGTATATACCCTGTTTAACGTAAAAGAGAGAATCGCCAGAATATTGGCGTAAATGGAACTTTCCGGCCAAGTGGCATAAATTTCAGATGAGGCTACGTTTTTAATATAGTCCTTATATCTCACATAGTAGTTCGGCGCACTGCTGTCGGAGGGTACACCGTCATGCACAACAACATATTCCGGTACGACAACTCTGCTTAAAACAATTTCACCGGTTTCATCCATCGGTTTAATTTCATCCTCAGGAATTTTCGGCGGATAATCTCCATACAGTGTATGGTCGGGAATCGTAATAATTTCTTCCGCTCCCTGTGACGTTTCTGTCGGCGTCATCCGGATATTCTGCACGGCGGTTACATCCGGTAATACCTCCACACCGGAAATCATTACCGGTTCATATCCCGGCGCCTCTACGGTCACATTATATTCCGAATACGGCATCGGCGATTCCGGCGTCAGGCTGTAGGACAGAGGCGGTGCAGAAAGCTGTACCTCCTCCGCCTGCCCGGATATATCCGTTTCCAATGTTTCCAGTGTTGTCTCCGGCGTTCCCGTATATGAAATGGAAATCACGGCATTCCTGATTGGGACAAGTCCGATATCCGAGGTCACATTAATCTGCAGTCCACCGGTCTGTTCCCCCTCTGCCTGCGCAATCTTAAACGTTTCTTCGTTCATATATTTACCTGCTTAACCCTTTTTATCTTTCTA
>CAMWMM010000309.1 GCA_947175285.1 uncultured Lachnospiraceae bacterium | reverse complement strand
CTCATAGCTTCCTCCAAAATTTTTTATTAATCTAATATACATTTCAATAAGATTTTTACTTGCTTTCCATCCTAATGTTTCTAATGCATTTATATTCAAATTATAAAAATGTGAGGGTGAGAATTTCTTACAATTTTCTATATTGTCTAGATGTTTTACCTGAATTTGGGAATCTGCAAGCTTCCTGGCAATCATATCCGCCATTTCCCGCACGGAACAATATGTAGCCGGATTTGCCGCATTGTAAGATTTTCCTGCCTCACCCTTTAAAAGAACAGTTAAAATGGCAGAAACGGCATCCATCGTGTATAAATAGCAACGTTTGCTCTTTCCATCCGTAAGCAGAACAATATCCTTTTTTTCAAGTGCACATCTGGCAAACTCCGCAAATACCCTTGTATCATTTTTCTCCACACCTACTCCAAAAGTCTGTGCAAGCCGTATGCTCATTGCCGGAACATGATATTCCTCAGTATAAGAAACTATCAAATTTTCACACATCCTCTTGCTTTCGGAATAGCTATTGCGGACAAGAAGCGGATTCATATAGTCCACATCGCTTTCACTAATCGGTCTTTCCGTTTTTGTAGCTCCATATACTTCCATAGACGACAAATACAAAAAACCCTGCACTTGTTTCTCCAATGCAAGTTTTAACATGTTCATTGTGCCTATGACAGCGGTTTCGATAGTTTCTACCGGATGCTCCATAAAATAACTGCTTGTTGTGGGAGAAGCGCCATGAATAATATAATCGATTGATTGTTCTATGTTCGGCAGATGCTCTACCGTGCCTGCTGCAAATGTTATAATTTTACTACCCTGTAGCTGTTCTTCATACTTTTTCTCCGCCCTCTTAATATCCCTGACCAGCGCCACAATTTTCAAATCCAGATTTTTCTTCTTATCCGCATACATTAACCCATTCACCAGATTATAGCCAATAAGCCCGGTCGCGCCCGTAATAAAAATTGTTTTTTTCTTCAGTTTTTCCCATGGAATGTAATCTAATGAAACAAGATTTTCTAAATCCTCTTTCAATAATGCGTTCTTCGTCCACATACTCTAGCTCCCCACATAAATCTGCATATTTTCCTGTGCATCCAATAATGCCCTCATGGTAAAGAAATCATCCGGCGTGGTAATCTTAATATTTTCGGCAGGACCATCTACCAAAAACAACGAATATCCGTAATGCTTCATCATGGTACAGGAATCAATATAATCTTTTCGTCCTTCCTGCTGTGCCTTCCTATGTACGCTTATAATATCTTTCAACCAGAAACTTTGTGGTGCTTTTGCCAGTCGTGAACATTTTCTTTCCGGTACAGAATGTATTACTTCTCTATCGTCTACCA
This sequence comes from uncultured Lachnospiraceae bacterium, assembly GCA_947175285.1. The sequence goes on along the minus strand of CAMWMM010000309.1, from coordinate 4,881 downwards.
CCAAAATTGTTTCTGTTACTTTTGCTGTTGTAATCGCTGAACCATTCTTTTTCACACATGCAATATTATCTGAAATCAGCTTTTCATCAATCAATGGTCTTACGCCATCATGAATCAACACCACGGCATTTTCTCCTTTGCAGATTTCTTCTACAGCCACTAACCCATTATAAATCGACATCTGACCAGTTTCGCCGCCGGACACCACTTTCTGTACTTTCTCGATTCTATATTTATATAAAAGGTCATTCAGATAAGGAATCCAATCCTCTTTACAGGAAATCACAATAGCATCAATTTCCGGATGCTCGTCGAATATTTCTAATGTATAGATAATGATTGGTTTCTTGTGCATCTCTAAAAACTGTTTTGGTATATCTTTTGTGTGCATCCTCTGACCGCTGCCACCGGCAAAAATTACCGCTATGTTCATCTCAGTTGTTCTCCATCCATTCCTCTATGTAATCTGCCGCTTTTTTACTCGCCTGTCCGGTTTCGTTTAAACCTACTTTATAAAAAAGTACATTCAATTCCTTTTCATATTTTATTAAATCAAATGCCAATATTATTTTTTCTAATTGCTCATTATTTTCTGAAACAGGAAAAGGTAATTCCTCTAATTCGAAATAATTACCTCTCTCTGCCCTGTAACGCGCCACATCCGTTGCATATAAAAAGCACGGTTTTTTAGTAGTTGCAAAATCAAACATACAACTGGAATAATCTGTTATAAGCACATCACTTGCTACTAATAACTCCTGCATAATACTGTACTTCGACGCATTTAAAACCGTATCTGTGTACTCAATAAAATCATCTGCATCAACCAAATTAAAAGGATGCAATCTTATCAACACTGTCCATTCTCCTCCAAATCTTGTTTTCATGGATCTACGCAATCTTTCATAATCTATTTTCAAATCATCTGTTCTATAATTATCCCTAAATGTGGGAGCATACAGAACAATCTGCTGCTCTGTCAATCCGAAATATTTATACACTTTCTCTCTATATACATCTGGTGCTCTAAAAAAAAGATCATTTCTGGGACTTCCATATTCCAGTATCTTTCCTCTGTACCAAAACGCTCTCCTATATATTTCCGTCGTACGCGCACTGTTTGAAAGCATAATATCTGTTTTTCCAGCATTATACTTAAAATTCCGCTGATGTATGTCAAACAACCTATTTTCCGGACTTTTTTCCAAATCTCCTGCAATTTTCTTTAACCCATAACTGCCATGCCATGTCTGAATATATAGCTGACCTTTCCGCTTTAGGAAACCCGTATATTTCATGTTTGAGTCCACCCATACCTTAGCTGTTACAAGTTCACGTATAATAGACATAAAACTATAATTACATCTTCTTATACCAACCGGCAAATCCACTTTTACCGACTTATCAAGCAACCATACTATCTCATAATTTTTATTTCGACTAAGCAACTCGTCTGAAATATACATTGGATTATCACCATATCTCATTCCTTTTGATGAGCAAAGCACAATTTTATTTTTATTAATCGGACAAACACGTAATAGCAAGTATATTAAAGAAACAAATTTTTCATGTATAATAAAGCATATATATACAATTTGATATGTAATTTTATTCCTTATTGCAAAACGCTTAATTTTATCCACCGATATCTTTCCTTTACTATACTTAACGCTTCGTTGATATGAGTAAAATATATGCTGACCCCAAATCTGTCTTATAAAATAATTCCTCAAATACTATAATAGGCTTCCATAATATAGGATTTGATAATTTTAATACCAAAGCGCTAAAATTTCTTTCAATACCACTATTTTTTGATAATTCTTCTTTGCTCTTTTTTATATTTAATTTCTTTTTCCTGCTATTATCCCTCATTCCATCTAAAAAAAGGCACGCCGGGAAATCATATGTATAAATTTTCTCAACTCTCATTCCTATATTCTTAAACTTTTCAATTAGTTCCCGTTTTTCATAACGACGGTAATGTCCAACATATTCATCACTGCTTCCCCACCGCTTCCAATGCGCAGGAACCGAAATAATCATTTTTCCGGTATCATTTAGATATGATTTCCATTCCTTTAAAGCAGCCATATCATCTGCTATATGTTCTAAAACTTCACATGCTACTACATAGTCATACTCCTCCCCGATATCAGACTTATTTTTTAAAAGAACAACTTCATTATTTGTCAAATGGGTCTGAGCATATTCATATGCTGCCTCTGAAAAATCATAACCTTCAACATGCAAATTCAACTTGTTATATAAGTCAAAAATATCACCTGATCCATAGCCAATTTCCAACAATTTTTTCTCTGCGCAAACTTCACTCTTTAAGAGCTTATACAACGCATGTTTCCGCATTAAGTAGCGCGGCATTGCCACAAATTTCATAATAATTACTCCTCTGCCGTATATTCCTCTTTATTTGACATAATCAATTCTATTCAATACCTTTTTTACCACACGCTTGAATGTCACTTTCCATTCTCTTTGGGCATTCTTCATTTTTTCATATACATTACTGCTCGTTATTAATTCTCTTGTATCGATACAAAAAACCGGTTTTCCTGATAATTGACATATTCCTAATGCCTGAGTATAATCACTTTCAAAAAACAGAATACATTTTGACTTTATATATATTTCCGCTTTGCATTTTGCATGGTCAAAAGATATTGCTCTTTCTTTTGCTGTTACATTCTCTACCAATACTAAATGATCATAATTCACAGAATGGTTTTTTAACCACACTTCTGTGTCTTCTCGATATTTTTCCAACCTGCACGAAACCAAATATCCTACTTTCTGGGTTGGTATAAACTTAGGCGCTGCATTCCTTATAAATTCCAAATATCTCTTTCCATCGTCATTCTGAAAAAAAGACGGATCCTCACAAATCACCCCATCAATATCCATGCAGCAATATTCAAGTGCCCAATGATGCATATAATTCCATTCAAACATCCTTGGTTGCTCACATATTTCAAAAAAAATATCCGTTTTCTTACAGCTTATAGATAATGCATAAACTGCAAGATATGTAATCTTACAAACCACATTTTTCCCTTTTAAACGTTCTTTTACTTCATTTGTTGCCTTTCCACTGCTGATACTATCATCCACAACTAAAATGTTTTCTGCATCCTCAAATCTTTTTATCCAATTCTTACATTTCCTTGTACTACCAGTTTTTATTACACCTCCTTCAAGGAAATTATCTACGTCTGTAAATGGCAAATTTAAATATAAAGCCATAATATTCGCCACCATAGTTCCACTTCTTGGAATTCCAACAATTAAATCAATATCTCTGGGAACTTTATATAAATTTCTTATGATACAGCTTGTCAAATCTTCATAAGTTTTAAAATTCATTATGTATTCTTCCCTTCTACACAAATAATTCTGACATAAAGCATGTCAAGGGTACTTTTCCTAAATCTATTGCCAAAATTCCACCCATTCAGAGTCCCCACAACCGCAAACAGAAGGAGACAATCTCAACATAAAATGAACCACACTCAAAATTCATCAACCAAAACACACTTTATTATCCAACCAACATATTTCGACTGTGGGAACTTTGAATGAGCAGATCTTCTTTTTCCATTTTCCGCTGCATATAAATCGCTTCATATTCCGAACGCCTTGCATGGTACTGTGTATCCTGCAGGAGCTTTCTGTTTGCAGCAATCACATCCGCCACCAGACCAATCATAAGTGTCAGAAAACCTATGATAATCAGCGTACATCCCAGAATCAACGACTGTACATGCCCACTGGCGTTTCCTATTGCCATATAATACAAAAAACGAAATCCTATCATAAGTCCGATTAACGTGGGCACGCTTGCAAGATAGGTAAAACATTTTAGCGGCTTATACATCATATACGCACGCAGGATTGTCAACATGCTCTTTTTGACATATCCCCAAATACTGTTAAAAAGTCTTGACGGACGAAGCTCTGCATTTGTACGGATTGGCACACTTGTAATCGCCATCCTCTCCCGTCCCGCCTGCACGATGGTTTCCAGTGTGTATGTATAGTCATTTACGACATTGATACGCATTGCCGCCTCACGGCTAAACGCCCGAAACCCGCTTGGTGCATCGGGAATATCCGTATTGGATGCCTTACGCACGACCCAGCTTCCGAAATGCTGCAATTTCTTTTTAACATAGGAAAAATGCTCTGTTTCATCAATCGGTCTTTCCCCAATTACCATATCCGCCTTTCCATCCAAAATAGGCTGAATAAGCGCCTGAATATCGTCACCGCAATACTGGTTATCCGCATCCGTGTTCACAATGATATCCGCACCGTTTCTAAGACAGCCGTCGAGTCCTGCCATAAAACCTTTGGCAAGACCTTTATTCTGCTTAAAATTCACGACATGATGAACGCCCCACTTTTTTGCCACTTCCACGGTGTTATCCTGACTGCCGTCATTAATAATCAGGTATTCTATCTCATCAATTCCCTCAATTTCTTTTGGCAGATCATTTAACGCAATCTCTAATGTTTCCGCTTCGTTATAACATGGAATCTGAATAATCAGCTTCATTTTCCGCATTCCTTTCATTTTCTCTGAAACAGTGCAAAAGACGCTGTTTCTAAGCATTTTTCATAATTTTCCTCTAATTCGCTCAAATACTCACTGCTTATATCCACAATCAGAAACCCCTCATCCGGCATTTGGTATACCAATTCTTCCCAAGAGTTCTTCTGACCGGAACCATCCCGCTCCTTTACTATGGAAACAGGCTCATCCTGCATGGCAAACTGAATCAAATCAATATATTCACGTCTGCCGCCATAAAGGTAGCTGACAGATACTTCATTGATAGCATCCTTTTCTCTGCTATCCTC
>CAMWMM010000308.1 GCA_947175285.1 uncultured Lachnospiraceae bacterium | reverse complement strand
GCGGCTGTGTGCATCACTTTATACTGAGCGGTCAGTCTTTTTGACCGCCAGTATACATACATCAACAATCCCCCTCTGCTTTGCTGAGGGATATAACTATATCCATTCACTTCTTTATTTTGGTTCTGCCATTTGGCTGGATTTAAAACTCCTTCCTGTCAAAATCCCATCCGTATGCCATGTGATCCCCGCACTATCCTGAAAATCTGTTTGATACTATTTTAACCTTCAGGGAATGAAGCCCCGAACAAAGAAAGAGTCTTAGACCGCAGCTATTACATAAAAACTGATATGTATTCAATTGGAGCATTATACTTGAACCATGTTATGCTGTCCCAGTCATCTTCAATATCTTCCAGTTCAAAACAAATTCCTTTTTGCGATTCAAATAAATAAACATAATCTTCTTCATAAGACAGTTCTCCTGCGCATTCTTCGATTTTTCCCAAAAAAGAACCTATTCCGAACCTCCCCATGAAAGTTCCTTTAAAGCTCCCATATACCATGATTTGTGTAATAATTTTTTCGGTTTTATCAACCCAAACTTGCACATCTCCGCCAATATACAATTGATTTTGAGATAAGTCCTGAACTATAAAATCGTGTGAAAGTTCCAAAAGAGCAGAAACGTCCTTGCCAATTTCTATTGATCCAATCCGCTTTCCTGGTATGATATCCCCTGTTTGTAAAAAAAACATACTTTCTTTCACCTCACTATTTTAATAGATTTAAATTCTTTAATTCTTTATACCATATAGAAATCAATTACCTGGCCTGTCCCAGCTTCAATTATGCTATAACAGTTCAGGCACATTTTATACACTTTGGTTTTGTATCATTTCTATGACTTTTTCTTTAACCGCTAATTTGCTTTCTTTACATTTGATTGGGTTGAACTTCACGGATTCAGGTTTTAGATAACACAACAGACTTTCATACCTGGAGTGATCAATAGCCTTCTGATCGATCCATATATTGACCACTCTTTCAAACTCTTCGTCACTCATCTCATTTAAGTCTTCGGGATAACCATAGGCCTCCTCATCATAATTAAAAGCCTGCCATGCAGCATATGTAACACCCACTAAAATCATGTCATATTTATCCGACAGATCAGAATCTCTTTTATCAGTATTTATAACAATATCTAAAAGATTTACTTCTTCATATGTGACTCTGTCATAAATATCCCATCGGTCTACTTTTCTATTCACGAACCACTCCCAACACAGATCAATCGTTTCCCTGCAAAAGCGATGATACTCCTCTTTCTCGTCTATCCTATTTATCGCGGTTTCAGCTATCCACAACGCTACCACTACCCTTCCACCATCTTTCAGTTGGTGGCACAAATAGTAATGAAAGTGATTCACACCTTCAAGTTTTCATGTTGCAACAGTCTTGATTTTATAAGATATTCCCCATTTTTTTAAATTTTTCGAACATCCTAATGCATACATTAAAAACTCATCATGTATTGATATATTGTAAAACTCTTCTATTTGTCTTAATAATGTTTATGACTTCTTCTCTTGGTTTCTGTCCATATCCCTTTCTAATTCTATTGTCCTACTCTAACGTAGCCGCTTTAATTTTATCTGACACATGATTACAAGCGGACATATATAATCCCTGACATTGCAATCAATACACAACAAACAACCCGTTCTTTTTATTAGTAATACATTTTCTAAACCATGTAAATTAAACTCGTTCAAGCAATTTCTACATCTTTTTCAGCATTTTTCAAATTCAATATCGAAGCAAAGTCTTCTACGATTTCCTTCAGGTATTCATTTTTAAATTTCTGGTATTTGCTTCAACGATTGCTATCTTCCCATAGCCAGCCGTCTCCTGACTTCCTCATCCATAACGGGATATCGTTTCTCTGATGGCAACTCCTTCGCGCCCAGTCTCCCGTTCTTTCTCTGCATGTTCCATTTCCTAACCAATGGTGTCAGATCTTCTATGCGGCAGATACCTTTGTCTAAAAGTTCCCTCACTGAGTTCCCTTTTATCCCTATCTGAATCGCCGCTCGGTCGATTGCATTTCCGTTCATATTCCTGTCTGGGTCCCATTGACAATATACGGTTGTTTCACGAAAGACTCTTTCCCATTGTTCACCAGTATAGCTTGCCGAATCAGGCGAAGTCAGTACCGCCTTTTCCAATAAAGTATCAAACTCTGACCGATATATGTCTAAAGCAAGGATACATTCCTGGTCTTTCTTAGTCCCCCAATTAGAACGGTACATGAGCCATAAAAACGATGGCTTAATCCACGTCATGCGGTCTAAATTAAAATTTTTGCCAAATGTCTGTAACGCGACTGCTTCTTTAGCAATCGCAGCATTATATGCCTGATACACTCGAATGCACTGCTTATCATATCGTGCAAACACCTCTTTCACATATCCCATATATCCATTTTCTCCTTCTTATCCATTCATACAGATTTTAGCATCCACCTGACTTGATGTCCATTCACAAACTCTTTATACATCTTTTTCATCATGCCATGTATGATATCCTACATCTGACATTCAAACTCTAAAAGGATTGTCTCGATAAGCAAGAACATGCTTATAAAACTATCATAATGGATTGGCATTCCAAAATCGGAATCGGCATCTATCAGATCATATATTTGAGGTCTTGCATATCTCTTTACTATATCACTCAATAAATCTCCATTTTCTATCAGCCTGATTCCCCATCTGTGATCTTTTGGGCTGTAGCCATAGTACACATCGTTGATAGCTTTTATATTTTCTGCTGTCTGCTGAAAAAATCGGTCAGAAAACTCTTTCTTGTCTAACCCTTCCTGCATAGAACAAATATTTTTTCTCATCCAGCGAATATAATGATTAAAACTCCTTCTTAAAATATATCCTCTTTTGGCAATCTCGCATTCAAATCCTACAAGAACTCCTGTTATTATTCTATTGATTGTACTTTCTCTTGTTGTATGCCCAACTCTTCAGATATAAACCTTTCAATTTTTTCATTATATTCTATATAATGATGTTGAGGTAAAAACCTCATTCTAAAAATCGCCATTTTACTGGCGAGTGATATTTTGAACCTTGAAATCTGCATATTTTGTTTTTGGGGATTCCAAAGTGCTTTTTTCCCCTTTTTAGGCAGGGTATTCCCGTTACCTTTTCTTCAATCCCGGAAATATCCCTCTGATATTTGGGGATAAGCTTTGGTTCAAATTCCCCGTCACGGTCTCTGGGAACATCGATCTAAAATTCACCGTACTGGCTTTTGAGTGTTTTTTGGGAATGACCATTACGCTTGTTGGATGTTTTGAGATCACCCTTATGATTTTTTTCATAACCCAGGGAAGCGTCAAGTTCAGCTTCCATAAGCTCCTGAAGGATATCCTTGAAGCTGTCCCTGAGCAGGGCGTAGACATCCGCTGCACTGCTTAAGTTGTTATCTGCAATAATCTGTCGAATCTGTTCCTTTGCTACTGGCATAAAACTCCTCCTTTTTGATAAGAATCGTCATATCTTTATTCCTACCAAAAAAGAGGAATTTTTTTCCATAGACACAAACTATTTTACACTGCCATTATTTTAGTAACTCACTCCTCTTTAGTTTCGAACCATTTATATCTTTTACAAGGTCTCCCTGTTTCAAGGAATGTTATAATAATGTCCAATAATATATTGGTATCTTCGCAAATACTATTTTGTGGAGAATTGTATCCAGCAATCTCAACCCATTCCTCCTTTTCAGTATACTTTTCATTCAGAAAATCATATGATATCCCATGTAACTCATCATGTATTAAAATAGTGGAACGAAAACCTTCAGCCCAAATATCCATGCTATAATTCTCATCATCATAAAATACCTGCAATTGCTCCAGCGTTTCTCCCAAAACGGCTTCCTCTATTACTTTGCGCACTTCATGAAATGGTATATCTTCTGCTGCTTCCACAAAATAAGGTTTTGGGGTTTCTTTAAAAATAATTGATAATTGTTCAAATTGATATTTTTTATTCTTCATAATCCTAATCTCCTTATAGTCATAATGAACTAAGGAACTGTTAATAAATTAATCCTTATAATTAGGTTTGATTGTATAATTCCATTTACCCAATTGTTCATAAGGAAAAAGATTGACTTGGGCAAGTTCCTCATCAGATATCTTTCGTCCAGTCTTATAGATATTATTGTCCACAACACAATCGATTTTTAAACCTTTTTGAGTGGGTGTTCCGGATATCAGGCTGACAACTGTTTCAATATTGATAAGCGGCTGCTCCTGCTAGTTTTTAGAAATATAACAGAACATTCTGTGTTCTATCTTGTTCCATTTTGAAGCTTCTGGAGGATAATGTGATACCATCACTTCAAGTATAGTGTGATCTGCAAATTCCTGTAATCCGCATTTCCATGCCCGGCTTCAGGAAGAGTTACTGCCACCGCCATCACATGTTATGTAGATTCTTTTAGATTCAGGAAATGTATTTTTCCCACAGGTATCCCACCATGACGCAATGCTGGTAACAGCAAGCTCTGGTGTATCATGGTTGGTTCCAAGAATGATAAAACCTGTGTTGCTGTTTAATACATGAACTCCATAAGGGCTGACTTTGCCCAATTCGGCAATAGGAAAGCCATGCTCCAATACCTTGCGAGCATCCTTGCACTTTCGGTATTCTGCACCGTTGTTCCTAAAGTTACCGATATTTTCTTTCTTCTTTGTATCGACGGAGATCACAGGATTGCCTGTCCCAACATACTGTTTTGCCAGATCATTAATGATTCCAAACCATTTATCACGGTCAGGACTCGGTTCGCCGACCTGCATCAATTTCTGGTTTACCTGCTTGCTGTATCCCATATCCGTAAACAGTTAGGATATTTTAACATAGCTAATCTGTATCCCGTGTTCATTAAGCAAGTCAGCTTCTATTTTTCGCAGACTCATGTTTTGTGGAATCCAATGGATCACTTTGGAAGGATTACCATACATCTGACCGTCAATAATCTTTTCAATAGCATCAATGACATCGAGATGATGTTCTACAAAAGATTTGCTGTCTGCTCCTCCCCTGCGAATCCGTTCGTTGGACACAGTTTCATCACTGCTGTTTGCTTCAATATTTCCAGAGTGTAAGGTAGAGAATGCAGCCCCTGTCAATTCTTTCACATGCGTCGCCCTACCTCTTCCATATACCTCGGTTGCCTTGCCAAGAAGGATACGTTTTTGTTTTTCATCTACAGATTTATTTATCAACACTATCAATTAATCAAGTTTTGAAACATCAACATGTATAGCCATTTTTCCTCCAATACAATTGCGTTTATTGGAAGATAGCATAGCACAACTTGGTACATTTTGTAAGTGGTTATTTATTAACAGTTCCTAATTTAGTATGTAAGCATACATTCAATACCTTGTCCACGCTGATTTCTCTACAATTTTTTCTCCAAAATATAATTAAAACCACATTGATAGATTCAGTAAAAATATGTATAGAAAATACATTATTATTTAATTAATTTTCCCGCTTCCCCATGTAACTCCTCCTTTAGGTTTTGAGAAAAACTCACCATCAGCTCCATTAAATGAATATATATTTCCCGTTCTCCACTCATTTACTGTTAAATTACTCAAATTTTGGTAGGCTGCAATTAATCTCACATTCGTGGTACAAGATGTACATACTTTCTTCCCCAAAACCGTAAGTGTTCCTACTCCGCCTGTATGTTTTGTTTGTAACATTGCTCCTACCTCTGCATGCATATTAAATGGTGTATCATACATCCTTCTTCCTCCGGAAGACAACTTTACATCTATGTTTTTAGAATTTTTAACAGAAATACCTATTGGCTGAGTACTTGTTGAACGGTTTCTTCTTGCAGTTGGATTAACATCCATATAAACATCTCCACCATGTTCATATATTGCTATTACCTGCAAATTATCATAATTACCAATTCCAGCTTTGTTATATACCTCCCTAGAGGACATACCAGTTGCTTTTTCAGCCTGATATATTAAATTATTGGCACCCCTAGATTCTCTATATGCATCTTTCCACTGATCACGAGTCATTCCTTGTGCATCAGGAATTTCTACTGTCGGATTTCTATCGCCATATTGTCCTTCCCAATATATTTCTTTTGCTAACTTATATGCTTCTGCCTTAGATTTATTATTAGCAATCGCTGGCGTGTTTCAAATAACATCTATATTAGTTGACAGATCACGATTTGTCTGATT
>CAMWMM010000307.1 GCA_947175285.1 uncultured Lachnospiraceae bacterium | reverse complement strand
TTCTAAGGAGGTGGCTCCTCAAATGGTATTCTCCTGTGCGACTGCATTTATTACTTTTTTACTGAACGACGATGCGAAAGGTGCGCTGATGGGTTCCAACATGCAGCGTCAGGCAGTGCCTTTGCTGTTTACGGAATCACCGGTAGTCGGTACAGGTATGGAGACGAAAGCGGCAGTCGATTCCGGTGTCTGTGTCTTGGCAAAAAAAGCAGGAACGATCGACTATGTTTCTTCCGAATTAATTAAGATAACTTATGATGACGGTGAAAAGGACGAATATCATCTGGCTAAGTTTTCCAGAAGCAACCAGTCCAACTGCTACAATCAGAAGCCGATTGTATTTAAAGGGAATCATGTAGAGCAGGGAGAGGTGATTGCAGACGGTCCTTCCACAGAGGGCGGCGAGCTGGCGCTTGGTAAGAATCCGCTCATTGGTTTCATGACATGGGAGGGCTATAACTACGAAGATGCCGTACTGCTCAGCGAAAGACTTGTTCAGGAAGATGTTTATACATCGGTTCATATAGAAGAATATGAAGCGGAAGCGCGTGACACGAAATTAGGACCGGAGGAAATCACAAGGGATGTTCCGGGCGTTGGTGATGATGCGCTGAAAGATTTGGATGAAAGAGGTATTATCAGAATCGGTGCGGAAGTGCGCGCCGGAGATATTCTGGTTGGTAAAGTAACGCCGAAGGGTGAAACGGAGCTGACAGCGGAAGAAAGACTGTTACGTGCTATTTTCGGTGAAAAAGCGCGCGAAGTTCGTGATACTTCGCTGAAAGTACCTCACGGAGAATATGGTATTGTTGTCAATGCCAAAGTATTTACAAGGGATAACGGAGACGAGTTATCACCCGGCGTCAATCAGGCAGTCCGCATCTATATCGCGCAGAAGAGAAAGATTTCTGTCGGTGATAAGATGGCAGGCCGTCATGGTAACAAGGGTGTTGTTTCCCGTGTTCTGCCGGTAGAGGATATGCCGTATCTGCCGAACGGACGCCCGCTTGATATTGTATTGAATCCGCTTGGTGTGCCGTCCCGTATGAATATTGGACAGGTGCTTGAAATCCACCTTTCTTTAGCGGCGAAGGCGCTTGGCTTTAATGTAGCGACTCCGGTATTTGACGGTGCAAAAGAAAACGATATTATGGATACATTGGATTTGGCGAACGATTACGTCAATCTGGAATGGGAAGAGTTCGAGAAAAAGCATAAAGACGAACTGTTACCCGAAGTAATGGAATATTTGTCTGAGAATCGGGATTACCGTGAAGTATGGAAAGGCGTTCCGATTTCCAGAGACGGTAAGGTAAGGCTTCGTGACGGCAGAACAGGTGAGTATTTTGATGCGCCGGTAACAATCGGACATATGCATTACCTGAAACTGCATCATTTGGTAGATGATAAGATTCATGCACGTTCTACAGGTCCTTATGCACTGGTAACACAGCAACCGTTAGGTGGTAAAGCACAGTTCGGCGGACAGCGTTTCGGTGAAATGGAGGTTTGGGCGCTGGAGGCATACGGCGCTGCATATACACTGCAGGAAATCTTAACCGTAAAATCCGATGATGTTGTCGGACGTGTTAAGACTTATGAGGCAATTATCAAAGGCGATAATATACCTGAGCCGGGTATTCCGGAATCTTTCAAGGTTCTGCTCAAAGAATTACAGTCACTCGGTCTGGATGTCAGAGTGCTGCGTGAAGATCACACGGAAGTTGAAATAATGGAATCAGTTGATTACAGCGAGACGGATTACCGTTATGAGATGGAAGGCGATTCAAGAGATTATGACTATGAAAAAGACTCTCTTGGCGCACTGGGTTATCAGAAGCAGGAATTTGATGAAGAGAGCGGTGAACTTGTCAGCAGTGACGAAGAATCGGACTTCATAGAGGACGATATGGAATTAGATGCTGATTTTGATGAAGCTTATGACGAATAAGGCGTGAGGTTTAGTCAGGAAAGGAGCAGCTTTAAATGGCGGAAATAAAACAGGAAGCATATCAACCTATGACATTTGATGCAATCAGAATTGGTCTTGCATCTCCTGAGAAAATCAGAGAGTGGTCCAGAGGTGAAGTGTTAAAACCGGAAACAATCAATTACAGAACATTGAAGCCGGAGAAAGACGGACTTTACTGCGAGAAAATTTTCGGACCCAGTAAAGACTGGGAATGTCACTGTGGTAAATATAAGAAAATCAGATATAAGGGCGTTGTCTGTGACAGATGCGGCGTTGAAGTAACAAAGGCGAGCGTTCGTAGAGAGCGTATGGGACATATTGCGCTTGCTGCGCCGGTATCCCATATCTGGTATTTTAAGGGGATTCCGAGCCGTATGGGACTCATTTTGGATTTATCCCCGAGAGTGCTTGAGAAAGTGTTATATTTTGCAGCATATATCGTATTGGATGAAGGAGAGACCGATTTGGAATATAAGCAGGTTCTTTCCGAGAAAGAATACCAGGATGCAAGAGAAAACTGGGGTTCTAAATTCCGTGTAGGCATGGGAGCAGAGGCAATTAAGGAACTGCTTGAAGCAATTGATTTAGATAAAGAAGCGGCAGAATTAAAAGAGGAATTGAAAGATTCCAGCGGACAAAAGAGCGCCCGCATTATTAAGAGACTGGAAGTGGTAGAAGCATTCAGAGAATCAGGCAATAAGCCTGAGTGGATGATTATGGATGCGATTCCGGTCATTCCGCCGGATTTGCGCCCTATGGTACAGTTGGACGGCGGACGTTTTGCAACTTCTGACTTAAATGATTTATATAGAAGAATTATCAATAGAAATAACCGTTTAAAGAGATTACTGGAACTCGGTGCACCGGATATTATTGTTCGTAATGAGAAGAGAATGCTGCAGGAAGCAGTGGACGCTTTGATTGATAACGGCAGAAGAGGACGTCCGGTAACAGGACCCGGCAACAGAGCGCTGAAGTCTCTGTCCGATATGCTGAAAGGTAAATCCGGACGTTTCCGTCAGAATTTGCTTGGTAAACGTGTCGATTATTCAGGACGTTCCGTTATCGTTGTAGGTCCGGAACTGAAAATATATCAGTGCGGTTTGCCGAAAGAGATGGCGATTGAGCTGTTCAAGCCTTTTGTTATGAAAGAACTGGTATCAAGAGGTATTTCACAGAATATAAAAAATGCTAAGAAACTGGTAGAAAGACTTGATACGCAGGTATGGGATGTGCTGGAAGAAGTTATCAGAGAGCATCCGGTTATGTTAAACCGTGCACCTACACTGCACAGACTGGGTATTCAGGCTTTTGAGCCGATTCTGGTAGAGGGTAAGGCAATTAAGCTTCATCCGCTCGTATGTACCGCATTTAATGCTGACTTTGACGGCGACCAGATGGCGGTGCATCTGCCTTTGTCCGTAGAAGCACAGGCGGAATGCCGGTTTTTACTCTTGTCCCCGAACAACCTGTTAAAACCGTCAGATGGCGGTCCGGTAGCCGTTCCTTCTCAGGATATGGTACTTGGTATTTACTATTTGACCCAGGAGAGAAAGGGAGTTGTCGGAGAAGGCAAGTTTTATAAGAATATCAATGAGGCAATTCTCGCTTATGAAAACGGCGAATGTACTCTGCACAGCAGAATTCATGTCAGAGTGCAGAAAGAAAATGCCGATGGAGAAGTGATTACCGGAGTTGAGGAATCCACATTGGGACGTTTCCTGTTCAATGAAATTTTACCGCAGGATTTAGGCTATGTAGACAGAAGCGACCCGGCGAACTTCTTAAAGCTGGAAGTGGATTTCCATGTCGGAAAGAAGCAGTTAAAGCAGATTTTGGAAAAAGTAATCAATATCCATGGCGCGGTAAAGACTGCGGAAGTATTGGATTTGATTAAATCCACAGGATATCATTATTCTACGAAAGCGGCTATGACAGTATCCATTTCCGATATGACAGTGCCGGCTAAGAAACAGGAAATGTTAGACGAAGCACAGGCGACGGTTGATAAGATTTCACAGAACTTCAGACGTGGTCTGATTACGGAAGAAGAGCGGTATCGTGCAGTTGTTGAGACTTGGAATGAAACGGATAAGGAACTGACAGAGGTATTGCTGGCAGGTCTGGATGAGTATAATAATATTTATATGATGGCTGACTCCGGTGCCCGTGGTTCCAATCAGCAGATTAAACAGCTTGCCGGTATGCGTGGTTTGATGGCGGATACAACCGGTAGAACGATTGAGCTGCCGATTAAGTCCAATTTCCGTGAAGGTCTTGACGTTTTGGAATATTTTATGTCCGCACACGGTGCGCGTAAAGGTTTGTCCGATACGGCGCTTCGTACGGCTGACTCCGGTTATCTGACAAGACGTATGGTCGATGTATCTCAGGAATTGATTATCCGTGAGATAGACTGCAGCGAGGAACGCGAGGATATTCCGGGTATGTATGTGAAAGCATTCATGGACGGAAAAGAGACAATTGAAGGCTTAAAAGACAGAATCACAGGAAGATTTGCCTGTGAGGAAGTGAAAGATAAAGACGGCAATGTAATCGTAAAGCGCAATCATATGATTACGCCGAGCCGTGCGGCTAAAATCTTAAGTGTGGGTGTAAACGAAAAAGGCGAACCGATTGAAGAAGTTAAGATTCGTACGATTTTAACCTGCCGTTCTCACAGCGGCATCTGTGCAAAGTGCTACGGCGCTAACATGGCAACGGGCGAGGCGGTTCAGGTAGGTGAAGCAGTCGGCATCATAGCGGCACAGTCTATCGGTGAGCCCGGTACACAGCTTACAATGCGTACATTCCATACAGGCGGTGTTGCCGGTGACGATATTACACAGGGTCTTCCCCGTGTAGAGGAGCTTTTTGAAGCGCGTAAACCGAAAGGACTTGCAATTATAGCAGAATTCAGCGGCGTTGCGACAATTAAGGACACGAAGAAGAAACGTGAAGTCGTAATTACCAATGACGAGACAGGCGAGTCCAAAACTTATCTGATTCCTTACGGTTCCCGAATTAAGATTATGGACGGAAAGGAATTGGAGGCAGGCGATGAACTGACAGAGGGAAGTGTAAATCCTCATGATCTCCTGAAAATTAAAGGAATCCGTGCAGTACAGGATTATATGCTGCGTGAAGTACAAAGAGTATATCGTCTGCAGGGTGTTGATATTGCCGATAAGCATATCGAAGTCATTGTTCGTCAGATGCTTAAGAAGGTAAGAATCGAAAGCAGCGGTGATACGGAATATCTGCCGGGCACACTGGTTGATGTACTGGAATATGAAGATATGAATGATGCATTAGTGAAAGAAGGAAAAGAGCCTGCTGATGGTAAGCAGATTATGCTTGGTATTACGAAAGCAGCATTGGCAACCAATTCCTTCCTGTCTGCGGCTTCTTTCCAGGAAACAACAAAAGTCTTGACGGAAGCGGCAATCAAAGGAAAAATAGACCCGCTTATCGGACTGAAAGAGAATGTTATCATCGGTAAACTGATTCCTGCCGGAACCGGCATGAAGAGATACCGCAATACACGGTTAAGTACGGATGAGAATCTGCTTTCACGTCTGGCATCGGGAGACGAGTTAAACGTTGATGACGGCTTTGACGAGGAGGAAGCGATAGAAGTGTCCGAAGAAACGGCAGAAGCTTTAGATGCCGATTTCGATGAGGCAGCCATGGACGAAGAAGTAACAGAAGAGGCGGTAGAAGTAGTGGAATAGTTTTGCTTTTGCCAGAGCGCAAGCTCGAACTGTGGAGCTTGCGCTTTTTATAGTATACAATACGAGATGGGGGATTATATGGAATACAAAGAGGAAGTATTTAAAGAAAGCACGAATCGTAAAACCATGTTGATATGGCTGACTTTATGTGTGATTCTTACAGCGGTATTTGCCGTTCAAATGCTCAGAGGACTCTGCCCGGCAGGGTATTTTGCATCTTTTGCAGTTTTTTGCTGGCTGCCTTTCTTCATTGGGCTTATCGTTTTAAAGATAAAAGGAATGCAGAATGATATCTATAAACATATCGTAGCAGTCGGATTTGGAATCTTTTACATATTTTTAATGATGACAACCGGGTCAAATATTACTTTTGTATGCGTCCTGCCGCTTGTCGGAGTAACGATTCTATATAAAGACAGAAACTACATTATTCGATGCGGTATTTGTAATAATATAATCCTTTACATTTCCATTTTTAAAAACTACACATCAGGTATGAATACATCTACGGATATCGTGTGCTATGAAGTACAGGTTATCAGTATGC
>CAMWMM010000306.1 GCA_947175285.1 uncultured Lachnospiraceae bacterium | reverse complement strand
CCTATCTGTGGTATCATTCGGGAACCGATACCGGTACGCAGAGTAAACAGCCGGTACGGGAAACCGTAGCAATGCTGCCATCGGAAAATGGCAAAGAAGAAAATCACAAGGAAGAAAATAATGGGGAACAGGATAAACAGGAAACAGATATTCTGCCGAGCGGTAAATATGCGGATATCTTACAGGATGAAGAGTATATGGAAGCAAACCATATTTACACTAAGGAAGCGGCGGATGCAGACTGCGTTACCATCGCTTTTGCGGGCGACATTCTTTTTGACCCGAACTACGCGGGGACAGCAACACTGATACAAAACGGCGGAGATATCGATAAAGCGATTGCCCCTGATTTGATTGAGGAGATGCAGGCTGCCGATATCATGATGCTTAACAATGAGTTTACCTATTCCAACAGGGGGGAACCGTTAGAAGAAAAGCAGTTTACATTCCGGGCAAAACCTGAGTATGTATCTTATTTACATGATTTGGGAGTGGATATTGTATCGGTTGCCAATAATCACACATACGATTACGGAGAAGTGGCGTTTTTAGATACTTTACAGACGTTAAAGGATGCCGGAATGCCATTTGTGGGAGCGGGGATGAATCTGGAAGAAGCGTCTGCACCGGTTTATTTTATTGTAAACGATATGAAAATTGCCTTTGTTTCGGCAACGCAGATAGAAAGACTTGATAATCCCGATACCAAAGGGGCGACAGAGACCACTCCGGGGGTATTTCGCTGTTTTAATGTCGAAAAGCTGTTGCAGACAGTAGAAAAAGCTAAAACGGAGAGTGATTTCGTTATTGTTTATATCCACTGGGGAACGGAAAATACGGAGGAAATCGACTGGGCGCAGGATAAGCAGGCGCATGAAATTGTGGAGGCAGGCGCGGATTTGATCATAGGCGACCATCCGCATGTTTTGCAAAAAATCGAGATAATAAACGGCGTTCCGGTTATTTACAGTCTCGGAAATTTCTGGTTTAATTCCAGACCAATAGATACCGGCATGGTAAAAGTCACCCTGACAGAGGACGGATTACAGAGTTATCAGTTCATCCCCTGTTTGCAAAGTAACTGTAGAACAACACTGCTCAGCGGAGAGGAAAAAGAGAGGGTGCTTGGTGAAATGCGGAGAATGTCGGAGGGTGTGCAGATTGATGCGGATGGGTATGTTGTATTGCCGTGAAACATACAAAAAAGCAGTTGACACTCTTATCCCGCTGTGCTATATTAAGTAAGGTTGTATATCAACCGTGCCGAAGACAGTAGGTGCCGTAATGGCGTAAGTGTATCGCCTACCGAGGAGAAGAGTTTATGTTATGGTGTAAATGTGAGCCTTCCTGTCTTTGGGAAGGCTTTTTATATAGCGAACTCCTATCGGCGTGAAATCTATAAGGAGGTAAAGATAATGGCAAAAGTGGAATTGAAAAAACCTGTTGTAGAGGAGATTTCCGCAGCAATCAAAGATGCACAGTCCGTTGTTTTGGTCGATTATCGTGGACTTACGGTAGAGCAGGATACGGAACTGCGTAGACAGTTGCGTGCAGAGGGTATCAACTACAAGGTTTACAAGAACACGATGATGAACTTTGCGTTCAAGGATACTGACTGCGAAGCGCTTCTTTCTTATCTGGAAGGACCGAGCGCACTGGCAATTTCCAAAGATGACGCTACCGCGCCTGCAAGAGTTCTCTGCAAGTTTGCAAAAACAGCGGAGGCGCTTGAAATCAAAGGCGGTATTGTTGAGGGTGTTGCATATGATGCAGCAGGAATCATTAATGTTTCCAAGATTCCGTCCAGAGAAGAACTGCTCTCCAAGTTCCTTGGAAGTATTCAGTCTCCGATTACAAACTTCGCTCGTGTTATGAACCAGTTGGCAGAAAAAGGCGGTGCATCCGCTAGTGAAGAAGCTTCTGCGGCAGCAGAACCTGCAGCTCCCGCAGAGGAAGCAAAAGCAGAACCTGTAGCAGAAGAATAAGGCAAAAAGAATTTTTAATGCAGCAGAGAACGCTGCATAACAAATTCTGCAGTTTTGCCTGGAAGAATGTCTTCGACATTCTTCGAAAGTATAATATGAAAATAAGATTAATGAACAAATTTAAATGGAGGTAAATTATCATGGCAAAATTATCCACTCAGGAATTAATTGATGCAATCAAAGAGTTGACAGTATTAGAGTTAAATGACTTAGTAAAGGCTTGCGAAGAGGAATTCGGCGTATCTGCAGCAGCAGGTGTTGTAGTTCAGGCAGTAGGCGGCGAAGGCGGCGCAGCAGCAGAAGAGAAGACAGAGTTCGACGTTGAGTTGACAGATGTTGGTCCGAACAAAGTTAAAGTTATCAAAGTTGTTCGTGAAGCAACAGGTCTTGGTCTGAAAGAAGCAAAGGACCTTGTAGATTCCGCTCCGAAGATGGTAAAAGAAGGTGCATCTAAAGAGGAAGCAGATGACATCAAGGCTAAATTGGAAGCTGAAGGCGCTAAAGTTACATTGAAATAAGACAACGGACAGTACGCTTTGCGAACCGTCCTAATGTTTACAAAAAAGAAAAACAAGAGGGATGTGTGCCGAATGGAAATGGCGTACATCCTTCTTTTTCTTGACAAGAGACAACAGGAGAAGGGGTATGAAGAAATTTTATATTGCGGTTTTAATGGCTGCGCTCATAAGTCTGACAGCTTGCGGAACGGATAGCATGAGTGATGCCGTACAGGATACGGATGATGAAGAAGTGGCTGCAGCGGTAGAGGTAGAGGAGACTAACAAAACTGAAACCGGGGAAAATCCAATATTGCAGAGACCGGTATTGAAAGAAATTATGGATGACATAGATAAGATGGAAGAAAGTATCGCGGAAAATACGGATGATAATGCAGATGGCATTGCAGAAGAAAAGTTTACAGAAAATGACACAAACTTCATAATCCGGGATGAATTGTTTGAAAAAGGAGATATCGACTTGTCGCC
Source organism: uncultured Lachnospiraceae bacterium (assembly GCA_947175285.1). Next base: position 3,282 of record CAMWMM010000306.1, on the reverse strand, counting down.
TTATGGACTGACAGAAGAAAATGGAGAATTATTAAAAAATTTCTGTTGGACGGTTGATGACTTTACAGGACCTGAGGAAATGGACGAGGTATTTTGGCGTAACTTCCTAAACCTCTCTTATGGCTCCGGATGGTGGCGTGAGAAGGAGTGGGTTAGTGAGGAGTCGCTCACGACATATCGTCACAATTATAGTTACAGAGTAAGCTATGAGGAAGTGGAAAATTATACGCAACTGGTCTTTGGCGTAGAATGGCCGGGGATAAAACCCGCTTATGAGGAAGAACATATACACTGTTACTATGAAGACGGCTTCTATTATTTTTTTCCTTTCGACTGGTTTGACAAATGGTATATAATCACCGACTGTATCACGGATGAAAACGGCACAATTTATGTGACCGTACAACATGGTTTTAACGACTTCGTCGACGACACAATATGGGAAACCATTCTGACCCTCCAACCCGCAGATAACGAAAACGGATTCATCCTCACAGCCAAACAAACCGAACGCATTTCCGAGTCCCAGTAAACATTTAAATCGGAGCAAAAACTTTATACTAATCTAAGAGGCAGAAAGAAAAGGGCGGAAAGGAAAAGATTCCTGCGGAGGCCCTCGAAAAACATCGGCACTTGGTGAGAGCGCCGATTGCGGCTCTCGAACTTAGTGCCGCTATGTTTTTCATGGAGCGCAAGCGTGCCTCCAAAGGAACTTTTCCTTCCCACATTCATTCCGCCTCTAAACATTTCTAAATTTTCAGAAAATTTTCATTGACTCATTTTTCCACTTGTAGTACAATGGATAGTGCACTATTGTGGTGTGGTATGCTTATTTGGATTATCGTTTCCGATGAATAAGCGCGAATCATTAAAGAACGGGGTGAAATGTCAATGGAAAAGAACAGAATCCGTGCGACTGCCTCAGGCAAGAACACGCGTATGACTTATGCACGACAGAAAGAGGTTCTGGAAATGCCGAACCTGATTGAGGTTCAGAAAAACTCCTATCAATGGTTTTTGGACGAGGGGTTAAAAGAAGTCTTTGACGATATTTCTCCTATTTCAGATTACAGCGGACATCTGAGTCTGGAATTCGTAGATTTTGAGCTGTGTAAGGATGACATCAAGTATTCTATTGAGAAATGTAAGGAAAGAGATGCCAACTATGCGGCGCCGTTAAAAGTAAAAGTTCGTCTTATTAATAAAGAAAAGGACGAGATTACGGAACATGAAATTTTTATGGGCGACCTGCCTCTTATGACAGAGACCGGTACATTCATCATCAATGGTGCGGAGCGTGTCATTGTCAGCCAGTTAGTACGTTCTCCCGGTATTTATTATGCAATCAGCCATGATAAAATCGGTAAAAGGCTGTTTGCTTCCACGCTGATTCCTAACCGTGGCGCGTGGCTGGAATATGAAACAGACTCCAATGATGTGTTCTATGTACGTGTTGACAGAACCAGAAAGGTTCCGATTACCGTACTTATCAGAGCATTGGGTGTAGGTTCCAATGACGAAATCAGGGAATTGTTTGGTGATGAACCTAAAATTGAAGCCAGTTTTACAAAAGACGTTGCTGAGAATCATCAGGAAGGTCTCTTAGAGTTATACAAAAAAATCCGTCCGGGAGAGCCTCTTAGTGTTGAAAGTGCGGAAAGTTTGATTAACGCTATGTTTTTTGACCCCAGAAGATATGATTTGGCGAAAGTCGGCAGATATAAATTTAATAAAAAACTGATGTTGAGAAACCGCATCAGGAATCATATTCTTGCAGAGGATGTTGTAGATACCATGACAGGTGAAGTGCTTGCGAAAGCCGGTGAAAAGGTAACGGCTGAAATGGCGGATGCTATTCAGAACGCAGCAGTTCCTTATGTATGGATTCAGACAGAAGAAAAGAATGTGAAAGTATTGTCTAACATGATGGTAGACATTACCAACTTTGTTGAGTGTAATCCGAGGGAACTCGGCATTACGGAACTTGTTTATTACCCTGTATTGCAGCAGATTCTGGAAGAGTACAGTGACAATCCGGAACTTCTTGCGGAAGCAATTCAGAAAAATGTACATGAGCTGATTCCGAAACATATTACAAAAGAAGATATTATTGCTTCTATTAATTATAATATCCATTTGGAGTATGGTATCGGAAATGATGATGATATTGACCATTTGGGCAACAGACGTATTCGTGCGGTAGGAGAACTTTTACAGAATCAGTATCGTATTGGTTTGTCCAGATTGGAAAGAGTTGTTCGTGAAAGAATGACAACACATGATGTCGATGAGATTTCCCCGCAGGTTTTAATTAACATTAAACCTGTACAGGCTGCGGTAAAAGAGTTTTTCGGTTCTTCCCAGCTTTCCCAGTTTATGGACCAGAACAATCCGCTCGGTGAGTTGACGCATAAGAGACGTCTGTCCGCATTGGGGCCGGGTGGTCTGTCGCGTGACAGAGCCGGATTCGAGGTCCGGGATGTCCACTACACGCACTACGGAAGAATGTGTCCTATTGAGACACCTGAAGGTCCTAACATCGGTTTGATTAACTCACTTGCATCTTATGCAAGAATTAATGAATATGGTTTTGTGGAAGCTCCTTATCGTAAAATTGATAAGAGCGACCCGCAGAATCCGCGTGTTACGGAAGAAGTTGTATACATGACAGCGGATGAAGAAGATAATTACCATGTAGCACAGGCTTCTGCTCCTCTGGATGCGGAGGGTTACTTTACACGTAACAGCGTATCAGGACGTTATAAAGAAGAAACACAGGAATATCCGAAGGCAATGTTCGATTATATGGATGTGTCGCCTAAAATGGTATTCTCTGTCGCGACTGCATTGATTCCTTTCCTGCAGAACGATGACGCGAACCGTGCGCTGATGGGTTCTAACATGCAGCGTCAGGCAGTGCCTCTTTTGTTTACGGAATCACCGGTAGTCGGTACGGGTATGGAGCCCAAGGCGGCAGTCGATTCCGGTGTCTGTGTTCTGGCAAGAAAAGCAGGTACGATTGACTATGTTTCTTCTGAATTAATTAAGATGACTTATGATGACGGCGAAAAAGACGAATATCATTTGGCTAAGTTTTCCAGAAGTAACCAGTCCAACTGCTACAATCAGAAGCCTATCGTATTCAAAGGCAATCATGTAGCACAGGGATAAGTTATCGCAGAAGGTCCTTCAACAGAGGGCGGCGAGCTGGCGCTTGGTAAAAATCCGCTCATCGGTTTCATGACATGGGAGGGTTATAACTACGAGGATGCTGTACTGCTC
>CAMWMM010000305.1 GCA_947175285.1 uncultured Lachnospiraceae bacterium | reverse complement strand
CTTGTCGCTATTTTCGGCACGGCGTAAATGTACTCTGCAAAACAATCCGGCCCTATTCCTATCAGTTTATGTAACGGCGTCATACTGCGGTATGCCTGCATTCCAATCGACCATGTTGCGCCTCTGGCACTTGCCCATTCATCATTAAATGTAAAAAACGGTATGCCCGCTAATCCAAATATTCCTCCGGGAATACAGGTGTTTGCAATTAAAAGTACAAAATAGCCTGCCAATAATATGAAAACTAAAAACAGAACCACATTCCGTATCTTCTTATATTCTGCAATCTGCATATCTTTTTGTTTTACCAGATAACAAAACCACAGATAAAGAATAAGAGCAATCATTCCTGCATACACAGTTACGTTGGAATCTGTAAACACCGCTCCAAGCTCATTTTCATAATTAATGGCAAAGCCCGGCAGATACCGAAGAAGCCTTGCTATCTGACAGGATGCCGCAAACAAAATACATATTTCAAAAAAACGCTGCATTGCCGTATTTTCCTGAAAAGAAATGCAGAACAAAAAAAGAAACATCCCTGCAAGGGAAAGGTAGGCGCTGCTGCTGCCTTGTACCACACCGATAAGAAAAGCAAGTATAACATAAATACCCGCCGCCAGCCGCTCATATCCCTTCCTGCTATTCCGGTAAAACAAAACCCCAAGCGGGTATATCACCGCCCAATAACCGCAAAACCAATTAATATTGCCAAGCGTGGAAATAAACACCGGTGTCTGACCGCTTATTGTGAGAGGATAGATAGAATATCTGTTTAAGATACCAAGTAAAAATATTATCCCTGATGCCAATAGTACCGTATACAGCCATTTTTCATTCCACCTGAAAAAACGGGAAAAGAAAAAATAAACGGCAGCCAGTATCAGTTGACTGACAAAGCCCATATACCAGCCGCGCGCACCCCAGAGCGCCTCTTTTCTAAAGGACGAAAACAAATAAGAAAGAAGAATCGAAATAAAATACCCATACACAAACCAGTCTGTAACGGACATTCTTTTATAATGCGCCGTAACGGATACTTCTTTTCTTTGCAGTAAGAATATACACACTGCAATTATAATCATCATTCCGACCATTACAAGGCTGATATTGCGAAAAAAATAATATTTTTCATTGCCGATTTCGCGATAACCGTTTTTGATATAAAACGGATATACTGCCATCATCACAAGAAAATAAGCTGTCAAAATACTATTTCCGATTTCCGCGATAATTTTCTTCAACGGTTTTCCCCTTTCCTTCCTTTTGTTTATTTTATATTTTGTTTTCGCTTCCGTCAAACTCGTCTTTTTGCGACACGTCATCCACTTCTTTCATCAACTCGTAAATCACAACGAGCGCCAACGGTCCCTCAACAATACCAACCGCGCCGAAAAGCCTAATGCCCGCGTAAATACCAAGTAACATTAATACCGGCGCCACTCCCATTCTATCACCAATCAGCTTCGGCTCCAGAAATTCACGGATGAAAATGCAGAACGCATAAAGTGCAAGACAGGCTGCCATCACCACATAATTTCCGCATAAAAACTGCCAAACCGATATCGGTACCAGAACAATACCTGTTCCTATAAAGGGCAGAATATCCAGACAACCTGCCAGAATCCCCCAGAAAATACCTCCGTATATTCCGGTTGCCCACAAAACGGCACAACAAGAAATGGTGATAATCATCAAAATAATACCCTGCGCTTTTATAAAGGTAAGAATGTAGGCAAGAATACCTTCTAACGCCTTCCGGATAAATGCCATGTCATTTGACGTTTTCAGCCATTTCATGAAATCAGCATAATCCTTTTCTAATAAAATCGCCGCTATTAATGTAATAAAAAGAAACGCTGTCACTTTAAAAATGCCTTTAAAACAGCTATAGGAAGAGGTAATCATCTGCGGAATAATCTGCACCTGCACATTTTCCATCATGACGGTCATCTTTTCAACAACAAAATTTTCTATTTCATATCCGTTCCATCCAAATTTTCCATCCAGATTATAGCAGCACTGATGCAGAAAAATCTGAAGTCTCTTATATGCCGTTTCCAGAAATTCACTAATCTTGTCCAACTGACCGCTGCTGCTATAGCTAAGTACCCACAGAAGCGCTGCCAGAAATAATAAAATCAACAACATCACACCGATGGCTAGAGACTTCTTTTTCATCGGAATCTTTTTCTGGATACGCTGCAATAAAGGATAAAAAAGTGTAATTAGGATAAAGGCGGCAAAAAAAGGAGCCGTCAACGGAAAGATAAACCGAAAAAAAAGATAAACCAATAAGGTTATCACACAAAACCTTATCGGTCTATTCTCTTTTAATTTATTCCAATCACTCATGTACACCGCCCCATACTTTCCCACATAAAATTCTGGTAATTAGTATGGGAGATTTTCACACGATTTATGAAAACTTTTTATGAAAACTTATGGAAAATCTCTCCCTCCGGTTCTTTTTGAAATACCATTGGCTTACCTGTCAGAGGATGCCTGAAAGAAATTTGATAGGCACATAAAGCTATCTGTTCCTGCTGTAACGATTCCGATATCTTTCTCGTCTGTTCATCGGCATATTTATAATCTCCCAACAGACTCATCCCTGCATGGCTCATCTGCACACGGATTTGATGATGCCTGCCGGTAACAAGTTTAATCCTGACCAGCGCAATCTCTTCATTTTTTAGAATATTCTGTACCTCATAGGTAAGTTCCGCCCGCTTGGCGCCCTGATGTTCCTTTGAAACCACTGACGATGTATTTGTTTTTCCATCTTTGTAAAGATAATCTACCAATGTACCTTTTTGCATCTGCTCCGGTTCATTCAATAGCCTTTTAGCGGATATCACGGCGTAATAATCTTTCTCCATTTTATTTTCCGCTATCTGCTTACTCAATCCATTGGCGGCTTTCGGGTTTTTGGCAAAAACAAGAATCCCCTCGACCGGCTGGTCTAATCTATGGACGACTCCGACATATGGTCTGCCGAGATAATTGGCTATTTCACTCACCATATCCCGTTGTCCGACCTTCGCTGTCTGAACCGCAATTTTAGGCGGTTTATAGCATACAATGATGTCATTATCTTCATATAATATCTGTTCTTTGTTCATCTTCATTATATTTTAAACCGATATCCTACGCCCCAAATTGTTTCGATATATTGCGGCTTTGTCGTGTCAAACTCAATTTTTTCCCTGATTTTTTTGATATGCACCGTTACGGTTGCAATATCCCCGATAGAATCCATGTCCCATATTTCCCGGAAAAGTTCTTCTTTCGTATAAACATGATTCGGATTTTCTGCTAAAAACGTAAGCAGGTCAAATTCTTTCGTAGTAAAAATTTTCTCTTCTCCATCGAGATAGACCCGTCTTGCCGTCTTATCAATTTTTAATCCCCGGATTTCTATCATATCATTTACTTTCTGATTGCTGCCTACCAGTCTGTCGTAACGTGCCATATGCGCTTTTACTCTTGCTACTAATTCGGACGGACTGAAAGGTTTTGTCATATAATCATCCGCACCGAGTCCCAGACCTCTGATTTTATCAATATCATCCTTTTTTGCAGACACCATAATAATCGGCAGATTTTTTTCCTCCCGGATACTCTTACAAACTTCGAAGCCATCCATTCCCGGCAGCATCAAATCCAAAATAACCAAATCAAAATCTTCTGACAATGCCCGCGCTAACCCGGTATCTCCGGCATTTTCAATAATGACTTCAAAATCACTCAGTTCCAGATAATCTTTCTCTAAATCCGCAATGGCCTCTTCATCTTCAATAATTAAAATCCTGCTCATGATACTTCTACCTCCTTCTGTTCCGGCGCCATATATTTTCTGATTACAAAGTGCATGCACGTACCCTCTGTCTCTTTACTTGTTGCCCATATATATCCTCCGTGGTCTTCGATAATTTTTTTGACAATGGAAAGACCAATCCCGCTGCCTCCCTGTGAGGAATTTCTGGAAGCGTCCGTCCGATAGAAACGCTCGAATATATTCGATAAATCTTTTGCCGCAATGCCTTTTCCATTATCCTCTATTTCTACCCGGATGGAATCTACTTCATCTAAAATCCGGATATCAATAACGCCGTTTTCTTTGTCCAGATATTTGATACTGTTGCTGATAATATTGTTGATGACTCTCTTTAGCTGTTCCGGGTCTGCAATAATCTGCGTCTCCGGCGATACTAAATCTTCATAGTTTAACTGAATATTTTTAGATTCTAAATCCAGTCCGACTTCCTCCACACAGTCCCCGAAATATTCCGCTACATTGATACGATGGAAATTGTATGGTATTCGGTTGCTGTCAATTCCTGAGTAAATGGTAAGCTCATTAATGAGTCTGTCCATATCGTTTGCCTTATTATAAATGGTTTTAATATATTTATCCATTTTCTCCGGCGTATCGGCGACTCCATCCATGATTCCCTCTACGTAGCCTTTTACCGCAGTAATCGGCGTCTTTAAATCATGAGAAATATTACTGATTAATTCCCTGTTTTGTTTCTCCTGCTCAAACTTCTCATCCAGCGATTCCTTCAGTCTGAGCCTCATATCTTCATAATTTCTATATAATTCTCCGATTTCTCCTTTTCCATCACTGGATAATCTGTATTCCAGATTCCCCTCCGCAATATTCTGCATTGCCGTATTTAACTGATTAACCGGTGTAAAAACGCCTTTTTGAATCCACTGTGTCAAAACGATACTGGTAAATATCAAAATCAGGATAAACGCCAATATCATATCTATTAACATTGTCTGGGAAATCAGCGAGCTTACCCTCGTAATGATAAAGAAACTGCCCGCGGTACCGTCCAAAAAAGTAAAGTCAAGCTGCTTTACCAGCCTTTTCATATCATGATAATAATATCCTCTTTCCGCATTCGGAATACCGCCCCCGTACTCCGGCAGTTTTGAAAAAATCTTTTCCGCCCCGCTGACATTTCCGGCATAAAATATCTCATTGCTCTTACGAACAATAACATAAGAGGATTTCGATGCTAAGTCCCCATTCAGCTTTTCCAGATAATCTACATCTTCCACTACAGACGAATCCTGACGAAGCTGCTCTTTTACATCTAAAAGCACCTCTTCCGTCATCTGGTTGTAATTTTCCAATGTATATGCAAAAGAAGTATAATTTTTCCCGGAAATGTTAAATTCCTGCTCAGAATTAGCCACATAAAGACCGATACCCATAAAGGCAGCCCCCGTCAGCAATAACGGCGCTGCAATAATAAATATAGATGTGAACAATAAGCGGGTTTTAAACTTCAAACGAAATCTTCCTTTCTTCTTTAGAAAATCTCTTCACATTATATATTATATACTACCACAAAATAAGCAAATAAAAATAAAGCAACTCATATATTCTTATTAAAAATTTGTAAAATCATTGACTTTTTTCTTTTCTTTGATATACTGATATCAGTAATCATTACTATTTTGATAATATTAATTATTTCATACATTGATTATTTATGGAGGACAAATTGGCGATTAAGCATAGTCGGCAACGACAGGTAATAAAGGATTTTTTAATGACAAGAACAGACCATCCCACTGCTGACGTTGTCTATACTAATGTCAGGCAGCAATATCCTAATATCAGTCTTGGAACTGTATACAGAAATCTGACTTTATTATCTGATATGGGGGAAATTGCCAGACTGCGGGTAGGCGACGGCGTTGACCATTTTGATGCAGACACATCCCGTCACTATCACTTTATTTGCTCCAAATGCGGTCAGGTTATGGATTTAAAAATGAGTAATATTGATGATATCGTAGATATCGCCGGTATGAATTTTAACGGTGAAATTCAAGGGCATATGACTTATTTCTACGGTATATGCGGCGACTGTACCGGTCAGGACTAGCGCAGTCTGCCGGCTTTATGAATTACATTATCAAAAATTAAGATGTTGACCCTATGCCTTATTTGGAACATCTTAAAAATATAGCAAAGTAAAGGAGAAAGAATCATGAAATTTGTATGTCAAGTATGTGGTTATGTTCACGAAGGAGATGCTGCACCGGATAAATGCCCGCAGTGTAATGCACCGGCTGAGAAATTTTCAGCACAGAGCGGTTCTATGGAGTGGGCTGCAGAGCATGTTGTAGGTGTTGCTCAGGGTTCCAGCGAAGACATTATGGCTGACCTTCGCGCAAACTTCAACGGTGAATGTACGGAAGTTGGTATGTACCTTGCTATGGCAAGAGTTGC
>CAMWMM010000304.1 GCA_947175285.1 uncultured Lachnospiraceae bacterium | reverse complement strand
CATATACAGTTTGTAAAAAATCTTAAACTTAACAAAATGCTGACAAAATCTATATTTGAAGAAAATGCAAAAGATGTATTTAGATTAAAAGTATAATATAAAGCTCCAGTGAATACTAATTCATTGGAGCTTGTTATAGGAAATGTATAAACATATTCGAGCGCTTAATCTTTAATCTACCGCACATATTTAATCCATCCGATAATAAAAAGATGTAACGGATAATATACGTAAAACAGCCATTTCATTATGTTGTTTAGTCTTTGATTTTTACCCCTCTGTCCGTTGTACATCATAATAACCGGGATTGCAAAAACAACCGCCATTTGCAGCAGCCCGTAGATTTTATCTATTGCAAAGAAATATACCGTTGCATATATTGCTACATAGAAAATCATTGATAGCATTTGAGTTTTGAATTTTCCTCGATTTGTTCCGAATGCTAAAATACATAAACTTGCAATACAACTCCAGTCACTTGGAAAACTAATCAGGCAGATAAGAATGATAAGTATTGTTTTTACCGCATTTTTCTGTATTTTCCGGCTGTTCATTACCCGCAGCATAACCAGTCCCCATGCAAGCGACCACATAACACTTGTTTGATCTAATATACTTCCATAATAAAAGGGAATAAACGACTTCCAATCAACAAAATGCATAGATGCAAATACATAAGCAAAATGTGATATGAAAGCAAACGCAAATAAGCGGTTAGTATATTTGCTCACATTTTTCGTATAATGATACCCTTCCGCGATAAAGTAACACATAATAGGGCATGTAATCCTGCCTATAATATGCAGCAAAATAGGAGCAAAATCTTTCGGATATCCGGGAAATACCATCCAAGTGATATGGTCTATAGTCATTGCTATAATGGCAATTAACTTTATCATATTTGCATCAAATTTCTTATATTTTTCCATGTGTTTGTGCCTCTAATATCCTGCTTTTTTCATTTCAGAAGAAAAAACGTCCTCTGTCATGGAAGCTTTTAGTGCCGCATCTTTTATGGATAGCAATCCGTCCTGCACTAATTCAAATAATGCTTCTAGCCGTCCTTCTGTATGTCCTTCTGTTTTACCGTCTGCAATTAAGTCTTCAATCGCTTTCCACATATTTGTATCTCCCTCCTCTTTTGATATGTTATTATTTGTCAATTCTTTTATACCTGTTAGAACGCCCAGTGTTTGGTAGGTTTCCATATCCATCTGTCTACAGGCTTCAGGATTGCATAGATATTTTTGAAATTCTTTTTTATTATTTCTTCTGTCGTATAATTCAAATAACAGTCTTAGTTCTGTTTGAAAATTTTTGTAATCATGAATTTCCGATAAATTTAAAAAGTGAAGCGGGTATTCCGGCACAAGCATTTTTAGTTCTTTGGCTAACGTGCTGTCTTTTCCAAAATCTATCATGTCATGCAGACTTCGAGCTCCTGTCCAGTGGTCTTCGCCCCAATATACGATAAGAGTAATTACAGGATGCAGGCGGTCATCTGCGCAGACTTTTGATAAAAATTCACCTGCGTTTGCGAATGTTTTTTTATTCAAGTTATTCTTTTTAATTTCTTTTAGTTGTCTGTCATATGTAAGTGAGTCCTGCAGCATAATGCGGACAGGCATACTGTAGTCAACATGACTCTGATTTTCTATGAGCCATACGGCAAACAGACTGCCATCTTGTGTTTGTTTCATGGCAATATCATTTGTGCGCTCCAATATAGCATTATGGTCGGACTTTGACTGCACTGTAGCAGCTTCCTGTAATTCTTCCGCATGGATGACCTGTTTCCCCTGAAAGATGCTTCCATTTAACAGATCGGCATATCTTCTGGTATCAGAAAGATAGTTTTTTAATGTAATATCTTTTTTTCCCATAGTACCCCTTTCGGCAGAATATATTTCCCCGAATCCTTCCGGCGAATCATCTGCCCTATTCAATTTTTGTCTGGAATATAAAGCATGATTTCGTCAGAATGTCATGATTGACAAGATACCATGAGTCGTTGTCCGTATGGAAATACCAATATACGGAAAACAGAAAAATGGCAAACAGTTTTTAGACTCAAAAAATATGCTTTTGTGTATTGTAACATTAGTCTATGGATTTGTCATTATTTTTTTATCGAAATCTATAACAAGGATGGCTTGAAAAACCTTTAATTTTTTTATACAATGAGAATACAAGTCTGTAATAAGGAAAGATTTTAACAGACAAAATCAGTGATGATAGGACAGACGACCATCACTATAATAAAAATTCGGCTGGGCTAGTGAATTAACTTAATTCTAAGAATTTCAATTTATTGAAGGAGGAAATTTTTATGAGCAGTGAAATCAGAGACATTAACTTAGCCGAATCAGGCGAAAGAAAAATCGAGTGGGTCAAGAGAAATTGTGACCTGCTTCGTACTTTGGAGAAAGAGTTTTCCGAGTCAAAACCGTTTGCCGGAAAGAAAGTAGCATTATCCGTACATCTGGAAGCAAAGACCGCATATTTGTGTCTGGTGCTGAAAGCAGGCGGCGCTGAAATGTATGTGACAGGTTCTAATCCGTTATCGACACAGGACGATGTAGCAGCAGCTTTGGTGAAAGCAGGATTGGAAGTACATGCCTGGTATGATGCAACGAATGAGGAATATGAGAGTCACATCCGCCACGTATTGGAAGTCGGCCCGAACATTATCATTGATGATGGCGGAGATCTTGTAAATATGGTACACAAAGAACTGCCGCACCTGATTCCGAACATCATCGGAGGATGCGAGGAGACGACAACAGGTATCATCCGTTTAGAGGCAATGGACAGAGCAGGAGAATTAAAATTCCCTATGGTGCGTGTCAATAATGCGGCATGTAAACATTTCTTTGATAACAGATATGGTACAGGCCAGTCCGTATGGGACGGCATCAACAGAACCACAAACCTGATTGTAGCAGGCAAGATTGTTGTTGTAGCAGGTTACGGATGGTGCGGTAAAGGTACGGCAATGAGAGCGAAAGGTCTCGGCGCAAGGGTAATCGTTACGGAAATCGACCCGATTAAGGCAATAGAAGCTGTTATGGACGGATTTGATGTAATGCCGATGAAAGAAGCGGCGAAAGTCGGAGATTTCTTTGTTACCGTAACAGGATGCGACGGCGTTATTGATAAAGAAGACTTTGCAGAGATGAAAGAGGGCGCGATTCTTTGTAATGCGGGACACTTTGACTGTGAAATCGATATGGCATGGTTAAAGGCAAATGCAGTAGAAACAAGAGAACAGAGAAAGAATATTATGGGATATAAACTTCCTACCGGACAGTGGATATTCGTTCTTGCCGAAGGCAGACTTGTCAATCTGGCAGCAGGCGACGGACATCCGGCGGAAATCATGGATATGAGCTTTGCAATCCAGGCGCTCTCCGCGAAATATCTGGTAGAGCATGGAAGTGAACTGAAAGAGAAGCTAATTGACGTACCAGAGGAAGTAGATAAGGATGTTGCGAAACGTAAGCTTGCATTCCTTGGAAAAGAGATTGATGTTCTGACACCGGAACAGGAGAAATACTTGAACAGCTATTCCCTCTAGTCACAAAACAGAGGAGATTGTATGAACAAACAGACAGAAGCAGTGTCAAAATATAAAGCGGGAGAACTGATAAAAAGGTTTCTCCCGTATTATCAAAAATATTGGAAAATAGTTGTAATCGATTTATTCTGTGCAGGGCTGACAACAATTTGTGAAATGGTTCTGCCGATGATTATACGTTACATAACCAATACCGGAATGAACAATCTGGCGGCATTAAGCGTTGGGATTATTTTACGTCTGGGCGCATTGTATTTAGTACTTCGGATAATTGATACGATGGCGAACTTTTACATGGCATATACAGGTCATGTCATGGGAACGCAGATTGAGACCGATATGCGGCGGGATGCTTATGCGCACCTGCAAAGATTATCCGATACCTACTATAATAATACGAAAGTCGGACAGATTATGGGGCGGATTACAAACGATTTATTTGATGTAACCGAGTTTTCCCATCATTGCCCGGAGGAATTTTTCATTGCAGGAATCAAAGCGGTGATTTCTTTTATCATCCTTTCCGGAATTAATCTTCCGCTGACGCTGATTATTTTTGCAATCGTGCCGATTATGGTTGTGACATGTACCATGATTAATTTGCGTATGCGGGCGGCTTTCCGAAAACAGAGGGTGCAGATTGGTGAGTTGAATGCCCGAATTGAAGACAGTCTGCTTGGACAGAAAGTTGTTAAGGCATTTACAAACGAAGAAAAAGAAAAGGAAAAGTTTGAGAAAGACAACCAGAAGTTTTACCGGATAAAAAAAGAGACCTATAAGTTTATGGCGGCTTTCCAGACAACGACAAGAGCGTTTGACGGTTTGATGTATCTGACTGTTCTGATGGCAGGCGGCATCTTTATGGTAAAGGGGATGATTTCTCCCGGTGATTTAGTAGCATATATTATGTATGTGACAACACTGATTGCAACGATTCGAAGAATTATCGAATTTGCGGAGCAGTTCCAAAGAGGCATGACAGGAATTGAGCGTTTTGTTGAAATTATGGACAGCGATGTGGAAATCTTTGATGAACCTGATGCGGTGCCATGCCGGAACGTGAAGGGCGATATTTCTTTAAAAGAAGTAAGTTTTGCCTATCCTGACGACCACAATATCGTATTCCGGAATTTGAATCTTGATATTCATGCAGGAGAAAAGATCGCCATCGTAGGGCCTTCCGGCGGAGGAAAGACAACACTCTGCAACTTAATTCCGCGTTTTTATAATATAGACGAAGGTGAAATTATACTGGATGGAAGCAATATCCGGCACTATACGATAAAAAGCCTGCGTGAAAACATCGGTATGGTACAGCAGGATGTCTATCTTTTTTCCGGCACTGTTTATGAAAATATTGCATACGGAAAAGAGAATGCAACAAGACAAGAGGTAATTGAGGCAGCGAAAAAGGCGGGAGCGCATGAATTTATTGAAGCGTTAAAAGACGGTTATGATACTTATGTCGGCGAACGCGGCGTGAAACTTTCCGGCGGTCAGAAGCAGCGTATCAGTATTGCCAGAGTCTTTTTGAAAAATCCGCCGATCCTGATTCTGGACGAAGCGACATCGGCGTTAGATAACGAAAGCGAGTTTCAGGTGGCAAAATCATTGCAGGAATTAGCAAAAGGCAGAACAACAATTACCATCGCGCACAGGCTTTCCAGCATCCGTAATTCCGACAGGATTCTCGTGCTTACTGAAGACGGCATTGTAGAAGAGGGTAATCATGAGCAGTTACTGGAGCGGAAAGGGATTTATCATCATTTTTATGTCACGGCAAATGAGTTAAAATAATTGTGTGACAAAAGCGTAGAATTGTCTGAAATTTTCCGATAAAAAAATGAAGACAAAAAAATATGCGCACAAAATAAAAATAATGCTTACATTTTTGAAAAATTAATGATACAATAATTTATGTAGCATCTGTTTTGTAGCGTCAGGAGGCAGAAAATGTTTGATGTAGGCGAATTGATTATGTGTGGGGGGCATGGAGTATGCCGTGTTACGGCGATTACGGGAAATCCAATCGATAAATTGGACAGGAAGCGCAAATATTATATTTTGGAACCTGTCTTTGAAAAAGGAAGTACGATTTATACGCCGGTTGATAATGAGAAGGTAATCATGAGAAAAATCATGAATGAGAGAGACGCTAAGCTGCTCATAGGCAGAATTCCGGATATTGAAACGGTATGGATTAAGGAAGAAAAAACAAGAGAGCAGATGTATAAGGAGGCAATCCGAACCTATGACTGTAACAGTCTGGTGCAGATTATAAAAACTTTGTATCTGCGCAAGCAGGACAGGGTCTTACAGGGGAAAAAGGTGCTTTCCTCGGATGAACATTATCTGAAAAAAGCGGAGGAGTTGCTTTACAGTGAGATGTCTCTTGCACTTTCCATTCCGAAAGAAAATGTAGAGGCATATATTTTCGAAGAAATTCATAAGACAGGAGAAAAATAGAAGCGGAACAGATTTGTTTAACGGAACAGACCTGTTCCGTTTTTTTTAAAGATTTGTCACCTTTTGGACACTTTCTGCGTGTTTTATGTAGGGAGGCGGGGAAATGACAACAGAAGAACTGGTAATGGAATACGGTAATATGCTTTATAAAATCTGCATTGTCATTCTGGGAAATGAGCAGGACGCGCAGGATGCAATACAGGAAACATTTTGCAGATACATAGAGCGTTCAC
>CAMWMM010000303.1 GCA_947175285.1 uncultured Lachnospiraceae bacterium | reverse complement strand
GTGGATGGTGAGAAAGGAGGCTTCATTAACAAAAGATGTAAAATTATGAAGCATGAGTTACTTTTTTTCTTTCCACCATGTGGGTCTCAGGGGTCAAACTTACGTCCTCAGGTTTGGTGGCAAGGGTGTTTACATGATGAGCTGTCTCACTGGCCCCCATCCCCACACTCTCTATTGACAGTATTTATTATTATGTAAGTTAGACATTTGGGGAAATGTTAAGGGAAAGATCACAGAAAAATGAATTTCTTCTGTCATATCCGATATCCTTATGATTAATAATCTGTTCCGTAGAACCGATGAAAAGAAATCCTCCCGGTTTTAAACTCTTCTGGAATTTACGGAATACATCCTCTTTTGCTTCTTCCGTAAAATAAATTAATACGTTACGGCAGACAATCAGATTACAATCAGTCGGATATGTATCTTTTAACAGATTGTGTTCCTTAAACTCCACTCTAGCCTTAATCTCATCTGAAATCTGATAAGACGGTCCGATTTTTGTGAAATATTTTCTCTTAAATTCATCCGGTACACTGGCAATACTCTTTTCACCATATAACCCGGCTTTTGCTTTTGCAATAACCTGCTTATCCAAATCAGTAGCATTTATTTTAATCTGATTTAGCGGTATATGTTTTGAAAATGCCATAACAAGAGAATATGGCTCATCTCCCGTAGAACATGCCGCACTCCAGATTTTTAGATTTTTACCAAATCTTTGAATCAAATCCGGAATAATCTCCTGATCCATAATCTTCCACTGATCCGGATTACGATAAAACTCCGAAACATTAATAGTCAGATAATTGACAAATTCCTCGAACATCCTGTTATTTTCTTTGAGTGCCGCAACATATTTATCATAACCGACAATTTTATTCTTGGCAATCAAAGTATCAATACGACGCTTCATCTGCTTTTCTTTATAAGCATCCAGATTTATTTTGGTTAAATCATAAACCGCTTTTTTAAAATACTCATAATCATATGCCATAATACATTTCCCACTTTCACTATCCTATGATTTATGCCTCTTCTTCGCTTTCTTTTGCAATAACGGATTCAATGTCAACCGATACAACATCCGCATCTTCCTCTTCTGCCGTCTCTTCTTTCGGCTCCGGTGCAAACATTGCTTTCACGCTAAGACTGATTTTCTTATCTTCTTCGTTGAAATCAACTACTTTTGCCGTTACCTCTTCACCTACTTTTAAAACATCGGACGGTTTATCAATATGCTCTTTTGAAATCTGAGATACATGAAGCAGGGCATCAATGCCGGACTCCAATTCAATAAATGCGCCGAAGTCAGTCATTCTTGCAACCTTACCGGTCACTTCACTGCCTACAGCATATTTTTTTGCCGCATCCTTCCACGGATTTGCATCTTCAAATTTAAGGCTTAATGCAATCTTCGTTCCGGAAATCTCTTTCACTAAAACTTTCACCTTATCGCCGACTTTAAATACTTTTTTCGGATTTTCTACTCTGCCCCAGGACATTTCGGAAATATGAAGCAGACCATCAGCGCCTCCTAAATCGATAAATGCACCAAAATCCGTTACGTTCTTTACGGTACCTTCTACCATATCGCCTTCTTTAATGCTTTCAAATAACTTACGCTGTAATTCTGCTTTCTCAGCTACCAATAACTGCTTTCTGTCACCGATATATCTTCTTCTCTTCGGATTGTATTCACTGATTACAAATTGAATATCCTGTCCTGCGTATTTGTTAAGGTCTTTCTCATAACTGTCGGATACCAGGCTTGCCGGAATAAATATTCTGACTTCCTCAACAACAACACTTAAGCCCCCCGTCAGTACCTGAGCAACTTTAGCGGTCAAAACCTCTTTATTATTATATGCCTCTTCAATCCGCTTATTACCTCTGTCTGCGGCAAGACGCTTGTAGGTAAGAAGAACTTGTCCCTCACCGTCATTTACCTTTAATACTTTCACTTCCATCGTATCACCGGGTTTTACTACGGTTGTCAAATCAACATTAGGCTCATTTGTATATTCATTTCTGGTCAGGATACCGTCTGATTTATATCCGATATTAAGAACAATCTCTTCAGGTTTCACATCTATGACCGTACCTTCCACAACCTCCCCTGTGTGTATCGTTTTTAATGATTCCTCTAACATTTGTTCAAAAGTTAATTCTGACATAATTTTGAACCTCCTCGATAATATTATTTGGGGTAGAGGCCCCTGCTGTAATACCTACCAGCCGAACAGATTCAGGCAACTTTAACTTCAAGTCATCCAATGTCTGTATAAAATATGTGTTTTCACATTCCTGCATACAAATTTCATATAGCTTCCGCGTATTAGAACTATGATTCCCACCTATTACAATCATTACATCAACCTGAGCTGCTATCTTCCTTGCTTCGGTTTGTCGTTCTTCCGTAGCGTTACAAATAGTATTCACAACACTAATATTGTAACCTTTTTGCTTAAAAATTTCAACTATATCTTGAAATTTATTGTAGTTATATGTCGTCTGTGCCACAATACAGAGTTCCTTATCCCCATTATAGTTGAATTTCTCCGCATCTTCCGGGTTTTCTATTACAATTGCCGGAGTCCGGCACCACCCTACGGTACCCTCTACTTCCGGGTGTCCCGCGTCACCGATGACAATAATCTGTTTGCCCTCTGCGCTCTCTTTATCCACAATATCATGAATCCGTTTCACAAAAGGGCATGTTGCGTCAACGCATTTTAAGCCTTTCAGCTCAATCTGCTCATAAATACCGGCTGCAATTCCATGCGCACGAACGATGACGGTGCCTTCCTCTATCTGTAAAAGTTCCCCGATTGATTCTATGACATGGACTCCCTTTTTTTCTAAGTCCTTCACGACCTCTTCGTTATGGGTAATCGCTCCGTATGTATAGATATCTCCGCCGGATTCCAGCTGCTCATATACAGTATCCAGCGCTCTTTTAACACCAAAACAAAAACCCGAATGCTGTGCCAGGATAACTTCCATAAGAATCACCCCTTCCGTCCTGTCTTACCAATAATTGTCTCCGCCACTTCCTCTATCGTCATATAGGAGGAATCTATTAAAACAGCATCATCAGCCGCTGCAAGCGGTGAAATCTCTCTTGTCATATCCTGATGATCGCGCACGATAATATCTTTTTCAATCAAATCAATATCGCATGTTTCCCCTTTAGCTGTCAGCTCCTTATATCTTCTTTCCGCACGTACTTTACTGCTTGCCGTCAGAAATATTTTCACTTCGGCATCCGGCAGAACACAAGTACCGATATCTCTGCCGTCCATCACCACATCGGCGTCCGCCGCCAGTTTTTGCTGCAGCTTTACCAGTTTAGCCCTGACAACCGGATTAGGACTTGTGAGGGATGCCATACTGCCCACCTGCTCCGTTCTAAGAAACTGATTGACATTTTCTCCGTTTAAATATACCACCTGTTCTTTATTCTCATAACGAATGGTAATATCCGCCTCTTCGCATTTTCTGCCTATTGCTTCCGCATCCTGCGGGTCTATCTTTTCTCTCATTAAGAAAAGCGCCATCGCCCGGTACATTGCTCCGGTATCTACATAAATAAAGCCGAGACGGCTTGCCACTTTTTTCGCAATAGTACTCTTTCCGGCGCCTGCCGGTCCGTCAATCGCAATCTGAAATCCCATTATATACAAATCCTCCATTTTAATTTATACTTTTCCCTGCCAAATAGCCCGTAGACCATGCAATCTGCAAATTAAAACCGCCTGTCAGCGCATCTAAATCCAATACTTCCCCTGCAAAAAACAAGCCTTTTACAAGCTTTGACTCCATTGTGGACGGATTCACCTCTTTTACCGATATACCGCCCTGTGTAATAATAGCCTCTGTGAAATCCCTAACACCTGTTATATGCAATATCATATGTTTTATATGATATAGAAGCTGTTTTCTCTCTTCTTTCGTAATCTCATGTATTTTCTTTTCCGGTGAAATACCGGCAAGCATAATCATAACAGGTGTAAGCTTTGCCGGAAACAGACTGCCGATAACATTTTTAAACTGCTTGTTCTGATTGTCTTCAAAATCACGTAAAATTCTTTTATCAAGCTGCTCTTCAGACAATGCCGGTTTTAAATCCAGTTCTAATGCAACCGCATCTTTCTTCTTACATTTCCCGTAAAAACTGCTTGCACTCAAAATTAACGGTCCGCTGACCCCGAAATGGGTAAAAAGCATCTCACCAAAACCCTGATATACAGTTTTTTTATTTTCAACCATTTTCAGTCCTACATTCTTTAAAGACAGTCCTTGTAAATCGGGGCACCATTTTTCTGCAATCTCAAAAGGCACTAATGCCGGTTTAGGCTCTTTTACCGTATGCCCTAACGGCTGTGTCATCCGATATCCGTCTCCGTTCGCCCCAGTTGAGGGATAGGAAAGTCCTCCGGTGGCAAGAATCACCGCATCCGCCTCTTCTCTCCTGCCGTCTGCCAGAATCACGCCGCGAACCGCTTTGAGGCTGTCCGCATCCAGTAAAAGAACATCCGCTTTTGTATGCAGTCTGACCTCTACGTTATTCTTATGAAGCATCCGCTGCATCGCGGCAATGATATCGGATGAATGGTCGGAAACAGGGAAAACCCGTTCTCCCCGTTCTATTTTAAGCGGGCAGCCGGCTTTTTCCAAAAATTCCATCATCTGCCTGTTATCAAATGTATAAAAAGCACTGTATAAAAATTTAGGGTTAGATACTATATTTTCAAATAGTTTTTCGGTTTCACAGGCATTTGTCACATTGCATCTGCCTTTTCCCGTAATAAAAAGCTTTTTCCCAAGCTTCTCATTCTGCTCCAGCAAAAGCACCTGATGTCCCTGTTCTGCCGCACTAATTGCCGCCATCATGCCGGCGGCACCGCCGCCGACAACAATCACTTTACTCATGCCTCTTCTTCCTTCGAAGGATTCCGCAATGGATAATTTAACATCGGTTCCTCATCGATAAAATTAATTTCATCGTTTAAGTAAACCTGATAATTATTCCAAGCATATTCCAAATCTTTCAAGTTCGTTTTTACTTCTTCCGGTCTCTTCAAACACATTGCCACCACAAGCGCATTAATAAGACTAAGCGGCGCCACCAGAGAATCTACGATAGAGACCATATCGCTTCTGGCAAGCAGATTACAGGATGAATATAAATTCATCGGAGAATGTACCGTATCTGTAATCGTAATTACTTTTGCATTTCTGTCATTGGCAAATTCCATTGCCTTTAAAGTCCTCATAGAATAACGCGGAAAACTGATTCCGATAATGGCGTCATTCTCATCTATCCGAATCATCTGCTCAAAAGTCTCCGATACACTGGTTGTCCGAAGCAGCATCACATTCCCTCGTATCATATTCAGATAAAAGTGCAAAAAATCCGCCAACGGGGCGCAACTCCTGATTCCCATGATATAGACATTCTTTGCCTCTAAAATGATTTTGACCGCCGTCTCAAAGGCAACCGGATCAAGATTATCAATTGTGTCCTTGATTTTTTCAATATCGGCAGTCAGGACAGATGTCAAAATCTCCGACTGCGTACTCCGCCCGTACTTGGCGCCTATCCTCTGTACGGAATTAATTTTATCCTGTACCCATTCTTCCAAATCTTTCTGAAATTCCGGATATCCACTGTAACCGATGAAGGAGGCAAATCGCACAACCGTAGACTCACTGACGCCGAGAGTTTCTCCCATCTTCGCCGCCGTCATAAATACCGCCTGGTCATAATGGTCATAGATAAAACCCGCAATCACTTTCTGACTCTTGCTCATTTTACCGTAATGATCATTAATCCTGGTAATAATATCATAACGATTCTCCATGTACGCCACCTACGACATCCTTTCTGCAAAAGCCTGATAGGATTCCTCCAAAAGCGCTATCGTTTCGTTCTCATTTAGATCATAATCGCCTGTTAAAGACATGCAGGCCGCCCCATGAATAAAAATCCACATTTTCATAAACATGCCGCCCGGATCTTTACAGCCGCTTGCCTTAGCGCTATTAATTTCCTTTACAACTGCTCCGCCGGAACCGTTTAAAATATCATACAGGCTTTTACCGTGTCTGTTTTCGGAATCAAACAGCAACTGGAACAATTTGGGATTCTCCTGTGCAAACTTGATATAAGCAAGCCCCAGATTCACAAAAGGCGTATTGTTCTTCTTCGGAAACGCTTCATAATATGCCGAAAAAAAGGCAATCACCTTTTCAAACAATTCCGTTCCCAACTCTT
>CAMWMM010000302.1 GCA_947175285.1 uncultured Lachnospiraceae bacterium | reverse complement strand
TTTCTTCGTACCGCTTGTGTAAATTTCCAAATCATCATACGCTTTAATCGCTTCCGCAACCGCATCTATGACATCCGCTACAATTTCGCTGTGAATTCCTGCCTGCTGTTTCATTGCCGATATCATTCCCAAATTAATCTCTTCCATAGACAGCCCGTTTAAGTGCGTATTCAGTAATATATTCAATTTGAGTATTGTTTCCTCATTTAAATCCTCCGAAACCGACAACATGGAATTTTTAATCACATTACCCTCTACCACAATAACGGCAAGAAGCTGATTGGCATCTACGCGGGAAAGCTGGATAAATTTCAACTTATTACGGTGGTACTGCGGCGCTGATACCATGGCTGCATATTCCGTATTATTAGCAAGAAGTTTCGCTGCCTGTTTTAAGAGGTGGTCCATCTTATCCTCTTTCTCCAGAAGCATTTCTTTCATCTCTTCTACTTCCCGCTCTTTCTCTTCCATCATTTTATCTACATATAACCGATATCCTTTATCAGATGGAATCCTCCCCGCCGAAGTGTGCGGCTGTAAAATATAACCCAATTCCTCCAAATCCGCCATTTCATTCCGAATGGTTGCCGAACTTAAGTTTAAATCGGCGTACTTGGAAATGGTTCTGCTTCCTACCGGTTCTCCGGTTTCCAGATAGTTCCGGATAATGGCTTGCAATATTTTGTATTTTCTGTCATCCAACTGCATACCATTTTCTCCTATCGTCTTATCAAGCAGCCTGACTGGCTTTTATTTTTGTTAGCACTCAACTCACTAGAGTGCTAACATCTTCTAGTGATAAGTTATCACTTCATTATTTAATTGTCAACATATCTGTGAAAAAAAATTATGAAAAAAAAATAAAAAAGCAATCAGCATCGGTACAAATCCCAAACTAATTGCTTTTCTTCTCATTTAAAAATATTCTGTTCTCTACAGATTAAATATTGAAATCTCCGGATACTTCTCCGTTAATCACATAGTATACTTTATGCTCTTCTGTTTTTACATAAAGCTCAACAGATTTGAAGTCTTCCGGTTTACGATTCAAATCATATTCCCATACATCTTTTGCGCTCTTTACCCAATCCTCCGGTGTATAGGATTTACCGGAAAACTGAACGTTAACAGTTGCCTTTGCTGCAGCTTTTCTTCCTGCTGTTTTTGCAGCTGTTGTCTTTGTTGTTTTTTCTGTTGTCTTTTTAGCCGCTGCTTTCTTCGTTGTTGTTTTCTTAGCTGCCGGTTTCTTTGCAGCTTTAGGCGCTTCTTTTACAGTTGCCGCATCCTCTGTCTTTACTTCTTCTTTTACTTCTGTCGCTTTTGCAGCTACTGCTTTCGCTGCCGGTTTAGCAACTGCTGTTTTCTTTACTTCTGCCATGAATAATCTCCTCCCATGTATTCATCCTTAAAATTTATACGCAACAATCATCTAGTAACTATGTTATAATCTACAGATTATCTCTATCCCTCGATTACTATAGCAATTCTAACCTAACCATTCTTTCTTGTCAACTAACAAACTGTCACAAAACTTTTGCCGTTTCTACGCCGTATCTATGCGAAATGCTATAAAATAAAGTACAATAGGACAACAATTCCTAAAATAATACGATACCATCCAAATACTTTAAAATCATGTTTTTTGATATAACCCATCAAAAAACGAATGACAAATACCGATACCAAAAATGCAACAATCATCCCTACAAACAAAATCGTAAGTTCCATCCCAGTAAAAGAAAATCCGAATTTTACTATTTTTAATAAACTGGCTCCAAGCATAACCGGAATAGCCAGAAAGAACGTAAACTCTGCTGCCACGGTTCTGGAAACGCCAAGCAAAAGCGCGCCCACAATCGTTGCGCCGGAACGGGATGTGCCGGGGAAAATTGCCGCTATTAACTGGAATACGCCGATTAATAACGCGATTTTATATGTAATCTGTTCTAATGAAGTAATCCGGGGACGCATTTTTTTATTACGTTCTTCAATAATAATAAATGCCACGCCAAATACAATCAATGCAACAGCAACACACCATGGATTATAAAACAAAGCGTCAAACACATCATCGAAAGCGAGTCCGATAACTGCTGCCGGAATACAAGCCACCAGAATTTTAAACCAAAGAACGAAAATATCTTTTTTCACAAACAGCTTTTTCTTAAAATTATATCTTCTGATTTCAAAGGGAAAAATCTGATTCCAGAAAAGCAGTACAACCGCAAGAATTGCTCCTAATTGTATAACCACCAGAAACATCTCCCAAAATTCTTCCGATACATCCAGCTTCACAAATTCACCCAGTAAAATCATGTGCCCCGTACTGCTGATTGGCAGCCACTCCGTAATACCCTCCACAATACCGAACAGGATTGCTTTTAAAATCTCCCACATACGATTCCCTCATGCTCCTTTCTCAGCTCAGATACTCCAATAATTCCAGATAACAATTCTCAGCCTCACGATACCCCTCTTCATAAAGAGCATCTAACTTTGCTTTATCCTTCTCCACTCTTCCTACATTATTTTTCTGTTTTGGACGAATGACGAATACTTTTCCCTGACTTTGCATCTCTTCAATATACTGCAGCGTATTGTTATATGTAAGATGCCGTTCCCGCATACATTCATATACTTTCGGATAACGCATATATCTTGCCCTGATAAGCGCCAGTTCCGCACTATTTGCGGGTTGTCTGACGTATCCCTCTTCTTTTGTCAAAATAATGACATTTTTCCGGTTTCCGTCTTTCATGGAACGTCTGATTGGAATGGAATCGGAGATTCCTCCATCCAGATAAAGTTCGTCGCCGATTTTTACATTTCTGGAAACCAAAGGCAGGGAACTGGAAGCGCGTACGGCAATGGTATCCTGATGCATATCTTTTAACTGCAAATATTCCGCTTCTCCTGTTTTGATATTGGTGACTACTGCATATGCGTTCCCCTGATACCGATTGAAAGCATCATAATCATAAGGATCCAGATAATCCGGAATCAGTGTATAACACATATCAACACCAAATAAATCTCCGGTCTTTAGCAGGCTTTCCACACTGCAATATGCTTTCTGCTCCAAATAATTGACATTAATCCGGTACGCCCTTTTCTTTTGCCCTGATAAGTAACTGCACAGGCAGCACGCACCTGCCGATACTCCGTAGCAGCTTGAAAACTCT
This sequence comes from uncultured Lachnospiraceae bacterium, assembly GCA_947175285.1. Next base: position 3,114 of record CAMWMM010000302.1, on the reverse strand, counting down.
ATTTCTTTATCCAAAAAGAAATCCAGTACTCCGGCAGTATAGATTCCTTTCATACCGCCGCCTTCTAAAACAAGTCCAGCCTGATACATATATATTCCTTCTTTCCATCAATATTCATTTTGTATAAATTTCCGGAATGCTTCCAGTGAACGCTCCACTTTTTCCGTGCTGATACAATAGGCAAGCCGGAAATAACCCGGTACGCCAAATGTATCGCTCGGCACTAAAATCAAATCATATTTCTTTGCCTTTTGACAAAAAGCAACTGCATCTTCTTCCAATGCTTTGGGGAACATATAGAAAGTGCCTCCCGGTTTCACACAATCCAATCCGAGAGAAGTCAATTCCTTATATAAAATATTCATATTGGTTTCATATACGGATAAATCTGCCGTTAAATCCAAAACCTTTGCCACGGCAAGCTGAATAATGGAAGGCGGACAGTTATGTCCTGTTCCTCTCGAAATCTGCGCACACATATTTGTAATATACTCCGCATCGGTACATGCCGGGTTCACTGCAATATAGCCGATTCTTTCACCAGGCAGCGACAGTGATTTGGAATAAGAATAGCAGGAAAAAGAATTCGGATAGAACGAAGATACATAGGGTGCATCTGTTCCTTCAAATATAATTTCCCTGTATGGTTCGTCCGAAATCAGGAAAATATCATGCCCGTATTCTTTAGACTTTGCCATCATGATATCCGCTAATTTTTGCAGCGTCTGCGTAGTATAAACTACACCGGACGGGTTGTTCGGCGTATTTAGTAAAACTGCCATTACTTTGTCTGTCAGCATTTCTTCAAACGCTTCAAAGTTAATCTGAAAATCCTGCACATTTGCAGGAACCACTTTTAACTTTGCTCCGCTTAAATTAATATACGGCTGATATTCCGGAAAATAAGGTGCAAACGTGAGAATCTCATCTCCCGGCTGCGTCACACACCGGATTGCATGTGCGATTGCGCCCGCTGCCCCTGTTGTCATAAAAATATGATTGCCGGTATAACTCATACCGAAACGTTGATTCAAAGACTGCGCGATTTTCTCCCGCACAGACGGAATGCCAAGACTTTGACTGTAGCCGTGAAGTTCCATTGGGTCACAGTTTTGCAGCATGTCAATCATGACATCCGTAAATTCCTGAGGCACAGGCACAGACGGATTTCCCAAACTGTAATCAAATACATTTTCATATCCGATTTCCGCTCCCCTTGCCGTAGCAAATTCCGATAACTGCCTGATAACCGATTTTCCTTTTAACATGTCTTTATATTTCTGTACTATCATATCTTTCCCCTGTCCTTTCTTATACTTCGTCTTCCGCCCAGACAAGCGCACACTTTACTGCTTTTTTCCACCCTTTCAACAGTTTCTTACGCAGTTCTTCCTCCATAGAGGCATTAAATTTTTTATCCAACTGCCAGTTGGCACAGATTTCTTCTTTATCTTTCCAATATCCTACGGCAAGTCCGGCAAGGTAAGCCGCTCCTAACGCAGTTGTCTCAATACAGCTTGGCCGATGTACGGACTGCCCGGTAATATCCGCCTGAAACTGCATCAGGAAATTATTTGCGCTGGCACCGCCGTCCACCTTTAATTCCTGCAGCGGCATACCCGCATCCTCTTCCATTGCCTGTAATACATCCACGGCCTGATAAGCGATAGATTCTAAAGTTGCTCTGATAAAGTGCTCTTTCCGGCACCCTCTTGTAATTCCTACAATCGTCCCGCGCGCATAGGGATTCCAATATGGCGCTCCCATTCCTGCAAAAGCGGGAACAATATACACATCATTTGTATCCGATACACTCTCTGCATATTTTTCCGACTGGGCAGAATCTCTTATCATTCTCATGCTGTCACGCAGCCATTGAATAGCCGCTCCCGCTACAAACACGCTTCCCTCCAGCGCATACTCCGCACGTTCTCCGCTGCCTGCCGCTATCGTTGTTAAAAGACCATGCCTTGAAGTAATCGCCTGTTCTCCTGTGTGCATTAACAAAAAGCATCCCGTTCCGTATGTGTTTTTTACCTGTCCCGGTGAAAAACAACACTGTCCGAATAATGCTGCCTGCTGGTCTCCTGCCGCTCCCGCAATCGGAACTTCTCCGCCGAGTATTTCCGTCGCTGTCCGTCCGTAAATACAACTGGACGGCTTTACTTCCGGCATCATATTTTTCGGTATGTGAAACAACGTAAGCAGTTCTTCATCCCAACACATATCATGTATATTAAAAAGCATTGTCCGTGAGGCATTTGTATAATCCGTAATGTGTACGGCACCTTTTGTCAGATTCCAGATAAGCCATGTGTCAACGGTTCCGAACAGCAGCTCCCCACGCTCTGCTTTCTGCCTTGCCTCTTCCACATTGTCCAAAATCCACGCAATTTTACTTGCCGAAAAATACGCATCCGGAATCAATCCGGTCTTTTTGCGAATCATTTCCTCATATCCCTGCTCTTTCAGGGAATCTATCATCTGCGCCGTTCTTCTGCACTGCCATACGATAGCATTATAAACGGGCTTCCCTGTTTTTTTATCCCAAACAATCGTTGTCTCACGCTGATTGGTAATACCGATAGCAGCAATATCCTGCGTGGAAACATCAATATTCGCCATCGCTTCCGTTACAACCGCCATCTGTGACGCCCATATTTCCCGTGGATTATGCTCTACCCATCCGGGTTGCGGATAAATCTGCGTAAACTCTTTCTGCGCCATACTGCAAATATTTCCGGACTTGTCAAAAAGAATACATCTGGAACTTGTTGTTCCCTGATCCAACGACATAATGTATTGCTGCATATATCCTCCATTCCATGGGCATACTCGTCCATGTCTTACATTCTTTCCCAACCCGCGAGTTTGGACAAAGGCGTTATCAACGCCTGTCCAAACTTGCATGTAAAAAATGTGAAAAACTCATTTTTCACATTTTTTACATTATTATTATATAATATTTTTTTTCTTATGTTAAGACTCTTCCCATTTTTTTATAATATGGTACAATGATGATGTTACTTCAAAATAAAAAGGAGTTATTAAACATTATGAGCATTTTAGTGGTATTGGAGCAAATGGTAATCATTTTAATATTGATTATAGTAG
>CAMWMM010000301.1 GCA_947175285.1 uncultured Lachnospiraceae bacterium | reverse complement strand
GAGAATGACAAAGTTGTCATGATAGGTGACAGGAAGTTTGATATACAGGGAGCGAAAGAGTTCGGGCTTATCAGCGTAGGGGTATCTTTCGGCTATGCACCACCCGGAGAACTGGAACAGGCAGGTGCAGACTATATTGCAGATACGGTAGCAGAGTTGGAGGAATTTTTGTATTAGTACAATGAATGAAGCACATACATATCAGAAGTATATAAAAAATATAGGAGAAGTATTAATACCGTTTGTTATTTATTATGCGGTCTATTTTCTTGCTCTTATCGGATTAACTTCGTTAGTCATTACTATTTTACAGGGGTCAGGAGAGAGTTGGAAAAGTCCGCTTTTAGAACAGGAGACAACGGTGAATGCTGTAATTGGCGGATTTGCAATGGTGATAGGTATTGTGCCGCTTGTTCCGGCGTTCAGGCAGGAAATATCTCATGAGAGATGTCATGGAAGGCAGCATGGTAGTGGTGAAAATGCGGATGAAAAAGGAGGTGCCGGAGTAAAGATTTTTCATACGATGGTGCTTGCTGTGACAACTTCCGTCGCCGTGAATATTTTATTTATCTTTTTTCATTTGACGGAAAGTTCTGAGGCGTACACGCAGACGGCAGAACATCAGTATAGTGTGATTTTCCCGTTTGGACTTTTCCTATATGGAATTATCTCTCCTTTAGCGGAAGAAGTAGTTTTTCGAGGTATTATTTATAATAGGATGAAAAAACATATGCCGGTTATGGTATCCATGATATTATCGTCGTTTCTTTTCGGTATTTATCATGGCAATGCGGTGCAGGCGCTCTATGGTTTTTGTATGGGTATGCTGATAGCGTATACTTATGAAAGATTTTGCGATTTTTTCTATGCTTTTCTTTTTCATGCGGCGGCAAATATTGCAGTTTATACGATTACGGGCAATCAACGCTTATATGAAATGATTATCAAGCCATATGTCGGTATTGCTCTGACGGGTATTGCAGTTGTTCTGTTAGTAATTATGAGAAGAGGCAGGGTAAATAATCATAATCAATAACACAAAATATCTGACAATAACGTGTAAAAAATGAAGTTGCCAAATTATCTGACAATTCTGTGAAAAATCTTTATTTACAATTCATGTGAACAGGTGTATAGTAGTTATAGTTTTAAGTCGCAAAGGTGCGCTTCAACAGAAGGGTATCTTTGCGATTTTTTTTGCAAACAAAGGGAGGAGAGAAAATCATGTTTGATGTGAAAATGACAGTTCCGGAAGCGCCGCTTCACAGAATGGAGTTTGAGCATGATAACTGCGGTATTGGAGCCTGCGTCAATATCAAAGGGGAAAAGAGCCGCATGACGGTGGAGAATGCGTTAAAGATTGTGGAGAATCTGGAACATAGAGCCGGTAAGGACGCAGAGGGAAAAACCGGTGACGGTGTCGGTATTTTGACACAGATACCGCATAAATTTATGCTGAAAGTGACGAAAGAGGCAGGAATTCAAATCGGAAAAGAAAGAGAATATGGTATCGGTATGTTTTTCTTTCCGCAGGATGAACTGCAGCGCAATCAGGCAAAGAAGATGTTTGAGATTATTGTAAAAAAAGAAGGGCTGGAATTTCTGGGCTGGCGTTCTGTGCCGACAGATCCGTCCGTTCTTGGTCATAAAGCGGTAGAATGTATGCCGTGTATTATGCAGGCATTTGTAAAAAAACCGGCGGGGATTCCCTGCGGTCTGGAATTCGACAGGAAACTTTACATATTAAGAAGAACATTCGAGCAGTCTACAGATGTTACCTATGTTGTTTCTTTATCGAGCAGGACAATTGTTTATAAGGGTATGTTTTTAGTTGGACAGCTTCGGACGTTTTTTGGGGATTTACAGGATAAAGATTATGAATCCGCGATTGCAATCGTACATTCCCGTTTCTCGACAAATACCAATCCAAGCTGGGAACGTGCGCATCCTAACAGATTTATCGTACATAACGGTGAAATTAATACGATTCGGGGTAATGCGGATAAGATGCTTGCCAGAGAGGAGACGATGGAGTCTGAGCATTTGGCAGGACAGCTTCATAAAGTACTTCCGGCAATCAGCGCTTCAGGTTCCGATTCGGCAATGCTTGATAATACGCTGGAATTTCTTGTGATGAGCGGTATGCCGTTACCTCTTGCCGTAATGATTACCATTCCTGAACCTTGGGAGAATAACAAGACAATGTCTCAGAAGAAGAAAGATTTTTATCAGTATTATGCAACGATGATGGAGCCTTGGGATGGTCCTGCGTCTATTCTTTTCTCTGACGGAGATATTATGGGAGCGGTTCTTGACCGAAACGGTCTACGTCCTTCAAGGTATATGATTACGGATGACGATACGCTGATTCTTTCCTCTGAAGTAGGTGTTCTGGATATTGATCCGACGAAGATAGTTGTGAAAGAGAGACTGCATCCGGGGAAAATGCTTTTGGTCGATACGGTTGAGGGCAGAGTGATTGATGATGATGAAATAAAAGAAAAATATGCTTCGGCGCAGCCTTATGGTGAGTGGCTGGATAATAATCTGGTTACGTTAAAGGAATTAAAGATTCCGAATCAGAGAGTGCCTGAATTTACCTATGAAGAAAGGCAGCGGATGCAGAAGGCATTCGGTTATACTTATGAAGAGTTGAAGAACAGTATTCTTCCGATGGCGAAAAACGGTGGGGAGGCGATTGCGGCAATGGGCGTGGATACGCCGCTTCCGGTGCTTTCCAAAGCGCATCATCCGCTTTTCCATTACTTCAAGCAGCTTTTTGCACAGGTAACGAACCCGCCGATTGATGCGATTAGAGAAGAAGTCGTTACGTCTACGACAGTCTATCTTGGCATGGACGGCAACTTATTGGAAGAGAAACCGGAAAACTGCAATATGTTAAGGGTACGTAATCCGATTTTGACCAGTACGGATTTGTTGAAAATCAAAAATATGAAATCGGAGGGCTTTAAAGTAGAGGTTGTACCGATTACATATTATAAGAATACGAGTTTAGAGAAAGCAATTGACAGGCTGTTTGTGGAAGTGGACAGAGCTTTCCGCAGCGGCGTCAATATTCTGATTCTTTCCGATAGGGGAGTGGATGAAAACAGGGTGGCGATTCCCTCTTTGTTAGCGGTATCAGCTTTACAGCAGCATCTTGTTAATACAAAGAAAAGAACGAGTGTAGCGATTGTATTAGAGTCGGCTGAACCGAGAGAAGTACATCATTTTGCAACACTGCTTGGTTTCGGTGCGTCCGCTATCAATCCCTATCTGGCACAGGAAAGTATCAGAGAGTTAATTGATAATCATATGTTGGATAAGGATTATTATGCGGCGGTAAATGATTATAATGACGCTATTTTGCATGGTATTGTCAAAATTGCTTCCAAAATGGGTATCTCCACGATACAGTCTTATCAGGGTTCCAAGATTTTTGAAGCAATCGGCATTGATAAAGAAGTCATCAATAAATATTTCACGAACACGGTATGTCGTATCGGCGGCATTACCTTGAAAGATATTGAAAGAGAAGTTGATACATTGCATTCCATGGCTTTTGACCCACTCGGTCTATCAACGGATCTTGCACTGGATAATCCCGGACATCATCAGATGAGAAGCGGTGCAGACGAGCATCTATATAACCCGGAGACGATTCATTTATTGCAGGAGTCAACGAAGCGCGGAGATTATGAAATCTTTAAACAATATACCCAAGCGGTCAATAAAGAAGACAGTATTAAGACACTGCGTGGACTAATGGATTTCAATTATGCGAAGAAACCCGTGCCAATAGAGGAAGTAGAGGGTGTTGACAGTATTGTCACAAGATTTAAGACAGGCGCTATGTCCTATGGCTCCATTTCAAAAGAAGCGCATGAGACAATGGCAATCGCCATGAACAGACTGCATGGAAAATCTAATTCCGGCGAGGGCGGTGAAGATAAGGAAAGATTGACAATCGGACCGGACGGACTGGATAGATGTTCCGCTATTAAGCAGGTGGCAAGCGGACGTTTCGGCGTCACAAGTGAATATTTAAACAGTGCAAAAGAAATACAGATTAAGATGGCGCAGGGGGCGAAGCCGGGCGAGGGAGGACATCTGCCGGGCGGCAAGGTTTATCCCTGGATTGCCAAGACAAGGCATTCAACAGCGGGCGTCAGCCTGATTTCCCCGCCGCCGCATCATGATATTTATTCTATAGAAGATTTGGCACAGTTGATTTACGATTTAAAAAATGCAAATACAAGAGCAAGGATTTCCGTGAAACTTGTTTCCGAGGCCGGCGTCGGTACGGTAGCGGCAGGTGTGGCAAAAGCAGGTGCGCAAGTTGTTCTGGTATCCGGTTATGACGGCGGAACAGGAGCGGCGCCCCGCAGTTCCATTCATAATGCCGGACTGCCGTGGGAACTTGGTCTTGCCGAGACGCATCAGACACTGATTCAGAATGGGTTGAGAAATAAGGTGCGCATTGAGACAGACGGTAAGCTGATGAGCGGCAGGGATGTTGCCATTGCGGCGATTCTTGGCGCGGAGGAGTTCGGCTTTGCGACAGCGCCGCTTGTTACGATGGGCTGTGTTATGATGAGAGTTTGTAACCTGGATACCTGTCCGGTCGGTGTGGCAACACAGAACCCGGAACTGCGTAAACGATTCAGGGGAAAACCGGAATATGTAGAAAACTTCATGAGATTTATTGCGCAGGAACTGAGGGAATATATGGCAGCGTTAGGTGTCCGCAGTGTAGATGCGCTGGTGGGCAGGACGGATTTGTTAAAAGTAAAAGACAATCTGCCTGAGAAGTTTAAGAAGATAGACTTAAGCCTGATTCTTTCTAATCCGTATGAGGGAAGCAAAGAGAAAGTGATTTTTGACCCGAAACAGGTCTATGACTTTGAACTGGAAAAGACGCTGGATGAGAAAGTGTTATTAAAACAGCTTGCAGGTGCGATGGAAACAGGTCAGAAGAGAAGCTTAGAGGTCGATGTCTGCAACACGGACCGGACATTCGGTACGATACTTGGTTCGGAAATTACGAGAAAATTCGGCGATACGCTGGCGGAAGATACCTATCGTATTTTATGCAACGGTTCCGGCGGACAGAGCTTTGGAGCATTTATTCCGAAGGGACTGACATTGGAGCTTGTGGGTGATTCCAATGATTATTTCGGAAAAGGATTATCAGGCGGAAAATTAATTGTATATCCTCCCAAAGGTTCGAAGTTTAAACAGGATGAAAACATTATCGTCGGCAACGTGGCACTTTACGGCGCGACGTCGGGCAAGGCATTTATCAACGGTGTAGCGGGAGAACGTTTCTGTGTCCGTAACTCAGGTGCGAGCGCGGTCGTAGAGGGCGTGGGAGAGCATGGCTGTGAGTATATGACCGGAGGACGTGTTGTTGTGCTTGGCTCAACCGGCAAGAACTTTGCGGCGGGCATGAGCGGCGGTATCGCCTATGTACTGGATGAAAACAATGATTTGTATACAAAAGTCAATAAGGAAATGGTTTCTTCTTATGAGATAACTTCTAAATATGATGTTCTGGAACTGAAACAGATGATTAAAGAGCATGTTGCCTACACTAATTCGGTCAAGGGCAAGGAGATTCTGGATAATTTCGGGGAATATCTGCCGAAGTTCAAGAAAATCATTCCGCATGATTATGAGCGTATGTTAAAGCTGATTGTTCAGATGGAAGAAAAAGGGTTAAGCGCAGAGCAGGCGCAGATTGAAGCCTTTTACGCAAATCAGGCGGCGAAATAGGGAGGAGTAGAAAAATGGGAAAACCTACTGGATTTTTAGAGTATGAACGTAAAGTTTCTACGGATGTGAGTCCGAAACAGCGTATTAAGAATTTTAATGAGTTTCATGAACATCTTCCGATGGAGGAACAGCAGCTTCAGGGCGCGCGCTGCATGGACTGCGGCGTTCCGTTCTGTCAGTCGGGAGTGACATTATGCGGCATGACCTCCGGCTGTCCGCTGCACAATCTTGTTCCGGAGTGGAACGACCTTGTCTATACGGGAAACTGGGAGCAGGCATATAACCGCCTGCATAAAACCAATAACTTTCCTGAATTTACCTCAAGGGTATGTCCGGCGTTATGCGAAGCGGCATGTACCTGTAACCTGACAGGAGAGCCGGTTGCAACGAAAGAAAATGAATACGCTATCATAGAAAATGCCTATGAGAAAGGATACGCGGACCCAAAACCGCCGAAAACAAGAACCGGCAAAACAGTTGCCGTTGTGGGCAGCGGTCCTTCCGGTCTTGCTGTAGCGGATCAGCTTAATAAG
>CAMWMM010000300.1 GCA_947175285.1 uncultured Lachnospiraceae bacterium | reverse complement strand
TATAAAAAAGCACATGAATAACTTACATCTGCTCACAAACATATAATTCTTTAGGAAAAAATATTTTCATTGTCGTACCAACACCCTGAACACTTTCTGCATATAAATCCATATTCATTTCAGCACACATCTTTTTGCACAAATACAAACCTATCCCAGTAGATTTTGTATATTTTCGTCCATTTTCTCCTGTAAACCCTTTTTCAAAAACACGAGATATATCGGCATCTGGTATTCCAATACCATTATCTGCAATTGATAAACAGCAGTTTTTTTCATACATCAAACCATTAAAAGTCAGGCGAAGATTTTCCCGATGGTATTTTACAGAATTTGCTATAATCTGTCCTATAACAAATACACACCATTTACGATCTGCCAAAATAGGTATATCAAGATTATCAAATACCGGTTTTCCACCGACTTGTATAATCTGTTTTGAATAACATTTTAACGCATCATTTACCAAAGATTTTAAGGTTGTCTTTTCTATTTTAAAGTCCTTTTCTAACGCAGTACCTCTCGCATAGAACAAAGCCTGCTCCACAAAACGTTCTATTTTATTCACTTCATCTTCTAAATGTAATGTTGTTCTGTTTTTATCGTTCTCTACAATAAGATGTGCTGATGTAATTGGTGTTTTGATCTCATGAATCCACATTTCTATGAACTCACGATATTCCTGATTGGCAGCATTAGCCTCCACAATCTTGTCATTCATATATTTACTTATATCATGGATAACATTGTATAAAAATATTCCATCAAGAAAATTGGCAGGAGTAATGAGTTCAGCCAATAATGTTTTTTCGTCCAACTCCTTATACAAGTCAAATAATTCTCTATAGTATTTTTTTCTTCGGTTATAATCCCATACAATCCCACTCAAAAAAGCAATCCCAAATATCAACTCAACCAAAAAAATAATCTCTGGCAGTAAATTAATAAGCCAAAGCAGTCCTCCAGATAAACCAGCAGCTATACAGTAAAATATTATCAACATAAAATGGTCTATTAAATACTTTCTGATATTCATACACGATAGCCCAACCCTCGCTTAGTTTCAAGGTATCCTATCAAACCAACTTGATCCAATTTTTTTCTTATTCGCACAATATTGACATTTAATGTGTTTTCATCTATGAACTCATCACTCTGCCACAGTTCATCAATAATTGCATCTCTAGGAATAACATTACCTTTATTAAGTATCAACAACCGTAAAATCCCCAACTCATTTTTTGTCAACTCAACTTCAACATTTCCGCATGACATCGTTGCTTTTAAAAGATTAAGTGTTAAACCTTTATGTGTAAGAACCGAACTTTCCTGAAGCTCATATACTCTCTTAAATAGTTTTTGAATACGTGCAACCAGCACTTGTGCATTATATGGTTTTGATACGAAATCATCAGCACCGATATTCAAAGATAATAATTCATCAAAATCTGTATTTCGGCTCGTCAAGACGATAATAGGAATATTTGATTTCTTACGAACCTCACGGCAAACTGTATATCCATCTTGATAAGGTAAGTTTATATCTAACAAAATCATATCAGGCTTCGCTGCAAATATATGTTCGATTATATTTTCAAAATCATCCGTGCTTTCACAAGCATAACCATACTTCTCAAGTAATATAGCGAGTTCAGTTCGTATTGATACATCATCTTCGACAATAAATATTTTCATTCAACATCCCTGCCTAAATATAATAATTATGCCAATCACACACTATATATCGGTCTTTTTTAAGCACAAATTTATGTCATCGTAGAGTATAATTTTTTGTACATTCCATCTTTCTTTATCAGTTCGTCATGATTGCCAATTTCCACAATTCTACCACAATCTAAAACAATAATCAAATCAGCATCTATAATTGTTGACAAACGATGTGCTATTATGATTTGAGTAGTACCCATTTTTTTCAGTTCTTCAGACACCTTTTTTTCATTTATGTTATCCAAAGAACTTGTAGCCTCATCTAATAATAATATCCTTGGATTGCCAATCATAGCTTTTGCTAATGCTATCCTTTGCCGTTGCCCGCCAGATAAATTAAGACCGAGTTCGGATATCTCTGTATTATAGCCCATTGGCATATTTTCAATTTCCTCACTAATATGCGCTATTTGACAAGCTCGTTTTACTTCATCAAGCCCCAGATCTCCTCTATTCATTATAATATTATTGTAAATGGAATTATTAAACAATGTTATGTCTTGTGGTACTATTCCTACTTGCCTTCTTAATTCATTTTTTTTCCATTTTTTTAATTCTATATCATCAAAAAAAATGTCTCCTTCGCTTGGTTCATACAAACCAACAAGCAATTTTGCCAATGTACTTTTTCCCGAACCCGATTTACCAACAATTGCCACCTTCATTCCCTTTTCTATACTCAAATTAAGATTTCTTAATACAGGCTGCGAATCCTTGGTATATCTAAATTCTATATTTTTAAGCTTTATATTACCTTCTAATTTCGTAAACACAGCATCTTGTTCATCTCTTTCCTCTTCACATTTTATTATATCAACTAAACGATCAAAAATCACACCGCTGTTTATGAAGCTAGTCCACATATTTAATACAGAGGTAGATAGTCCAAAAAAAGTATTCCCCAATGAGTAAATAGAAATAATAGCTCCTATCGAAATAATGTTTTCGTTTGCCAAGTATATGCCCACAAACAATAGTATTGTTGGCGACACAAATTTCAATAAAGCATTTACTGAATCAATATAATTTCTTATTTTCTCTGAAGCAAGATTTTTATTATAATATTTTGAATATGCCTTATTCCATGACGAAAAAACGTCATTTTCTATGGCGCTCATTTTTATACCCAGCATAGCATACACAGTCTCAAGCTGAATACCTTGCACTTTACTTTGGCTAGATACTATAGATCTACTATTATCAATAATAATTGTTCTTGTAACAGAGACAACCAAAACATTGATTGCAAAAAGGCAACCTGCAACAAGCCCCAAAATTTTTGACATCCTAAAAATATAAATAAAGATTATAATTGCTGCACCGCAATCCAATACTGAAGATATAAATTGATTTGCAAATATTTCCTTTATTTGCAAACATCCGTTTAAGGAATAAATTATGTCTCCACTACTTCTAACTGAAAAAAATTTATATGGCAATAATAATAGATGATGCAATATATTTGAGTTTAATGATTTATCCAAATATGCCCTTAAATCAACTAATTTTATACCTTTCAATAATACAAAAACAAAATACAAAATACTTATAAGAATAATCAAGCCCCAATAAATTCCATTACTTCTCAAAGCCTTACCTTGTACTATTGTATCAATTATATGCTGTATAATTATTGGCATACCCAATGTTAATGCATATACTATTAAGGACATTAATAAAATATGCATATATAAAGCTTTATTCTTAAAAATATACGGAATAAAATACTGCCATGAATGTTCTTTCTTTTTGTTCGTCTTAAAATTTTCATTTGGTCTTGGCACTATCGCATATCCCGTATACCCTTCTAATACTTCATCATGTGATAGCTTATATCGCCCAATAGCAGGATCAACTACAGTAACAAAATGTTTGGTGACTTTTTCTATAATAATAAAATGGCTACTTCCCCAAAATGCAATGGCTGGAACAGGAATCAAACTTAACTTATCAATAGGAATGTTATAACACTTTACATCAAAACCTCCTTTTTCCAATAAGTCAATCAACTGTTGAAAAGAACTTCCATCTCGTCCAATTTCCAATTTTTCTCTTAATGCTTCCATTGAAATATAATTTCTATAATACCTGTTAATCATACAAACACATGTAAGACCACACTCTGTCTTTTGTGCTTGCGCAACAAAAGGCACTTTACGCTCATGTTTGCTCATATAATCCCTCCAGTCAGTTACATTACATCAAACACAGGATGTCTACAATTTGATTCTCATTATCTATTAGGGACATTCCAATACCTGTTATTCCTGTCATTATTCCCCAATCTTCCAAGCACTTATATTCCTTCAATTTAAAATCAAGAAACCAATCTACAAAATTGCTTTTTGTATTTTCGCATTGATTATATAATTTTTTATCATTCAAGAAAGCACTGGCAAATTTTAAGATTTGAATACTCCCCATATCACCATGACATATACTTATATCTGTCCCAAATCCCGTACTTTTTAGCTGTTCAATTAATAAACACAATTCTTTATATAATAACGGATCGTCCCAACCACACTTTAATAAAAGAACTTTTTCCAACAGCAAACCTGCTATTCCATTGCACCACGAAAAGTAATGAACATTATGTCTAAAAGTCCAAATCTCTTTTCCAGGATCAAAATGATATTTTCTTTCGTAGTTTAAAGCCATATCAATAATTCTTTTTACCTTAATATCATGCATAATGTCAAAATATCTTGCTAACTGCGTAATGATCCCTGCATTCCCATGAGCATACCCAATATCCCCATTTTCGCACCATGTCACGCAACTATTATCAACCTCTTTTACACCTGCCACAAGAGTCTCTACTATCTCAACTATCAACTCCCAAACCTTTTTCTTTACCACATCTTCACTTTCTTCTGCTTGATACATACTTAAACATACTCCTAGCACCCCAGCCAATCCAGATAAAAAATCCATATTATTTTCCAATAATATTTTACCTTGTATATGTGAGATACTTTTTTTCAAAATCGCATTGAAAGTCTGGGAATCTATATTTGCATCCACATTATATTTATACAAATGTAAGAGGCTATAAATATAAGATGTAAATCCTGTAAATGCCCCAAGCCCTTCAATATCTTCATATTTTTCTAGTTTTAAATAGTTTAAAACAGGCAGAAAAGCTTGCATCTCCATTCCCCTATACTTCATTTGTTTTGTTTTGGTATATAATGCAGAGTAAAACAAACTAACTCCACTATTGCCTTGATATAAAGACAAGCCGACAGGTGTAATACTATAAAAATCCTTTCCAAACCCACGCATCCCTATCCACATAATCTCATTCCTATTATTTCTGGTTTGTGTAATACCTCTGTCAAAGCATAGGGCAGCTATTGTTTCCGCACAGAAATACCTCTTTTCTGAATTAACTTTATTAAACGCAGACGACATATCAAATCTAATATCTGTCCCAACAAAAACATCGGTTACAATTTTGCACCCTATAAAGCTATGATTTATTAATGCTATTTGACGTTGATAATCAATATTTCCCATTTTTTCAATTTTACTCTGTATTTTATTCATAGCAATATCTGTTGCATTTAAAGAAAAAATCCTTTGAAAAGAGGAATTGTAAATTTCCCCTTTATCTACCATAGCTGTATAAATTGGTATATCTCCTTCTAGCAATTCATAATACTCGTCTCTATATAGCGATAAATATTTTATATTATCTTTATATAACATTCCAAGTCGGCAAAAATAAATCTTCCTATCCCATTGACTATGTAAAAGATCCGGATGATATCCTGTTTCGAGCAATTGTGTATATATATTTGTATTTTTTGCAATTACTCTACACTTTGTATTAATAAATAAAGTTTTTATTTCATTTATATATAATTCTTTATTTTCTGTAATCCATATGTATAAATCGCTAAACCCATTTCTTACATCTGATAAATATTGTGAGCAGCCAATAATCTTGCCATTAACACGAGGATAGTTCAGTGCAAATGGCAAATCCTTATTAACAAATTCAATTTGAACATCATCAGTATCTATATTTTTTAAAATTTGAGTTTTAAATGGGGAACTTTGTTTTTCTGCCTTACCCATCGCACCAACTTCAATAACTTCTTCCGTATTCATATTAGGTAAAAGGGTAGGAAGCAATGAGGTTCCTATTACAGAATCCTGTATAACTCTATTAACTCTAAAAATAATATTATCATTTTCTATTTCATCAACAACAACGTGTACAAACGTTTCCAAATCAATAGGTACAGGCGAATATCCTGATGCAATAATATTTTCGCAATGAAAATCTTTAGAATTTAGCGAATACAATATACATAATAATTGTCCCATTTGATAATAAAAATCATGTATATCATCCATATCCCTGCATTCACCATTTTCAATTTTTTCCATTAAACCAAAAGAATCAAAATTTATGACTTTTGCACATTTCATAATATGATAGCATTTATTATTTTCTTTTAACCAATTTTGCAGTTCTAAATATTTACATTCCATGCATAAAGATCTTGGCTTATAATAAAATATTACTTTCTCAAAAATTACTTTTGCCACACTTCTTCCTTTGTTATGCGTATCTCCTTGTCCTATTTCAATACTTTTAATTTTTCCTATATATGTTGATTCTAATTC
>CAMWMM010000299.1 GCA_947175285.1 uncultured Lachnospiraceae bacterium | reverse complement strand
ACCAGATACCAGCCATCCGCCAAAACAAAGAGCAAAATTTTAAAGGGCATGGATATCGTCGTCGGCGGCAGCATCATCATACCCATAGCCATCAGGGTGGATGCCACTACCATATCAATTACAATAAACGGAATATATATCAGGAATCCTATAATAAATGCAGTTCGCAGCTCACTGATAATAAAACTGGGAACCAATACACTGAATGGAATATCATCCAGGTTTTCACCATCCCATTCCGTACGGCTGACCTCCAGAAAAAGTCCTACATCTTTTGTCTGCGTATGAGGATACATGAACTCTCTAATCGGCTTTATGGCTGCATTCAATGCCTCCTCCTGCTCGAGTTCCCCTGCCTCAAACGGTACAACCGCCTCCGTATAAATCGTGGAAATAGTTGGCTGCATAATGAAAAATGTCAAAAACAGCGCCAATCCAACCAAAACATTATTGGGAGGTGCCGTCTGTGTATTTAATGCTGCCCTCGTAAAATGCAGGACAATGATAATCCTGGTGAAAGAGGTCAACATAATAATTAGTGACGGCGCAATGGCAATCAAAGTCAGGATAATCAAAATCCGCAGCGCACCGTTTAGTGTGCCGTTCCCCTCGCCAAAGTTAATCGTCACTGTATTTGCAACATTTAAATCCTGTAATTCTTCCTGCGACTCAGAAGCGCCTGGTTCATTAATATTCGTTCTTTCCGTTGTATCTCCGGTCTGATTGTCATCTAAATAAGTACCAATGTAGCTTCCGGTTGCATATACAATATCTTTCTCGTGGACAAACACACCGATAAACAATATGCCTGCAAAGACCAGCAGGCATATTAGTTTTTTCATTTGATGTCCGGAAAAATATTTTTTCATCCTTATCGCCTACTCACTTTTATTTCGGTCATCCTTTTTTCCAGAAAAGTTTTTCTTTTGTACTTTTTCAAACAATTCTCTAAATCCTGCCTGTGTTCCATCATCATTACTTGGCAGCATCAGTTCCTCTTCAGGAATCTCTGACAACATTGTAACAGAATCTTTCCCGATTGCGACTGCCAAATATTTCTGCCCAACACGAATAATCTGAATATACTTATTGTTTGTCAGCCGGAATGTCTCAATCAATTCCATGTTTGTATTTATTGTTCTTCCTTTCTGGTATCCCGCAATCCATTTCGTTACCCAGAAAGTAATCAACAAAACAAAGACAAACAAAATAAGCACAGTCATAAACTGCAAATAGGCATTCGTACTGTCTGAAACAGTCAGTATCATTTAACCCACTACTTTCTTAACTGCTTCCAATACACGGTCAGCCTGGAACGGCTTAACTATAAAGTCTTTTGCACCTGACTGAATGGATTCAATAACCATTGCCTGCTGTCCCATCGCAGAACACATGATAACCATTGCTCCAGGATCTGTCTCTTTGATTTTCTTTAATGCCTGAATACCATCCATTTCGGGCATTGTGATATCCATCAATACAAGATCAGGCTTTAACTCATTATACTTTTCAACGGCTTTTGCACCATTTTCAGCTTCGCCTGCTACATTATATCCGTTCTTTGTCAGGATATCCTTGATCATCATACGCATGAATGCTGCATCATCACATACTAAAATATTCTTTGCCATTCTTTTTTTCTCCTATTACATATTTTTAATATATTGCTATTTAATAATTTCAGTTACTCTGACACCAAAACTTTCTTCGATTACAACAACTTCTCCCTTTGCTACAAACTTACCGTTGACTAATACATCAATCGGTTCACCTGCAATCTTGTCAAGTTCTATAATCGTACCGGGCGCAAAATCCAGAATATCGGAAATGGATTTTGACGTCCTGCCCAGCTCTACCGTAACCTCCAAAGGCACATCTTTAATTAAATCGATGTTCTCCTGTGGCTGCATCGGATTGAAATCGCCTGCAAATGTCTGGAACTGTGCCGGCTGGATGCTCATATTAGGCTGCATTTGCATTTGCGGCATCATCTGAGGCATCATTTGCATTTGTGGCATCATCTGCATCTGCGGCATTCCCATTCCCATCTGCATCTGACTCATATCCTGCTGTGGCATTCCCATGCCCATCTGCGCTTGACCCATATCCTGCTGCGGTGCTGCCTGTGCAGGCGCCGGAGCGGGCGCTGCCTGTGCTTCCGGTGCTGGTGCTGCTGAAGCACCCTGTGAGTCCAAGAAAGTTTTACATATTTCTTTGGCAAAATCTATCGGATACAACTGCATGATTGTAGAATCAACCAATTCGTCAATCTGCATATGGAATGCAATTTTTACAAAGGTTCCTCCAAGGAAAGGAGCTATCTCACTGCCTGATTTAAATTCCGTCAAATCTACCAGACTTGCTTCCGGCGGACTGATATCAATCATCTTATCAAGCATTGTGGAAAGTGAGGTCGCTGATGATCCCATCATCTGGTTCATTGCCTCCGAGATTGCACTAAGGTGCAATTCTCCTAACTCCCCGTCCGTATTCGTGCCATCACCGCCCATCATCAAATCCGTGATGACTTTTACATCATGCTCTTTTAATATTAAGATATTAGAGCCATCCAGACCAACTGTATATTTAATCTGAATAAATACGCATGGTCTTTCATATTCTGATAATACATTTTCCCATTTTGCCAATGTTACTACCGGCGTCGTAATATTAACTTTCCGGTTGACAAGAGAATATAATGTAGTTGCCGAAGATCCCATACTGATATTACCAACTTCACCGATGGCATCTCTCTCAATTTCACTTACAAGAGACTCATCAATATCAGATGAACCGCCTTCCGGCGCCGTATCGGCTGATGCAGTATCACCATCAGAATCTCCGCCGCCATTTAACAGCGCATTTATTTCATCTTGTGATAACATTCCTCCGTCCATGCTTCTATTCTTCCCCCTCTCTAAATACCGACGTTACTCTGACTGCATATTTATCTTTATTCGAGCCCGGTAATGCGGTGAATTTTTTTATATTGCCAACATAGACATTCAAATCTCTGTCTACATTGGTATCTAATCGTATGATATCGCCACGTTGTAAATTGACAAAATCCGTTACGGATATTTTACTTCTTCCAAGCACTGCCTTAACAGGAACATCCACTCTGCGCAGCAACGCTTCAATATATTCATCGTATTCCTCTTCATCCTGCTCCTGCATATTCGCATACCAGTATTTGGTATTCAGCTTATCCATAACGCTTTCCAATGTAAAGAAAGGTAAGCAGACATTCATGAGGCCTTCAACATCACCTACTTTGATACTTAAGGTAACAATTGCTATCATATCATTTGGTGCAATAATCTGTGCAAACTGTGAGTTTGTCTCAATCCTTTCCAGTACCGGATTGATATCCACTACGTTCTTCCATGGTTCCCGCATCAGCTGCATACAAACTACCAGCATCTTTTCCACGATTGTCATTTCTATTTCGGAAAATTCCCTATTTTTCTCTAACGGTTCTCCCGCTCCGCCCAGCATTCTGTCTATCATCGCAAAACCAAGGTTGGATGCCAATTCTACAAGAATCGTTCCGCCAAGCGGCTGAAAATCAACAATACCAAGAATCAACGGATTAGACAACGCATTACTGAATTCCGAAAAGATTACCGTTTCTGAACTCGTTACCGTTACCTGAACGGCTTTTCTTAAATAAACCGGAAGATTCGTTGATAAGAGTCTTCCATAATGTTCAAAAATAATTTCCAACGTACGCAGATGTTCTTTAGAGAATTTCGTAGGCCGCTTGAAGTCGTAATTCTTCACCTGCTTTTCAGCGGCATCCTCTAACTGATCCGTATCTACTTCGCCGCTGCTTAGAGCGGCCAGCAAATTATCAATCTCACTTTGAGATAGTACCTCGCCCACGAAAACTCACCTCCCCGTGTTAATAATTTCTGTTATAATAAACTCAGGGCTATGAGTATATAATACTTCCAAAAGATACGTTAAATATATGGTCTGAATCATACATTCTCTGTGCACGGGATAAAATTTCTTCTCTAATCTGCGCTTCATTTGCTCTTGCTTCCGCCATTGTGTACTGACCGAAAACAGAAATAACCTCGCCTTTAAGCAATTCTTCCTGAGCGGATAAGTCTGAACCATATGTCTTATAGCCATCCGCTTTCATATTGATGGAAAAAGTGATGGAAACCAGACAATAATGATCCGTACCGTCTTCATCCGGTTTCAAGGCAATTGTCAGAGCCTCTCCCCCTCCCAGGCTGTAAGTTTCAATATCCGCTATCGGAATAACAGGCGCTCCCGCTTCGCCGGTCTGCGCTTTCAGTTCCAGATTGAGTGCCGTTGCAATATCATCAACCAAAGCTGCCGTTTTCTTGGATGCACTCGTCACACTAAACATCATAATGGCTGTCAGAGCAAGATTCACAACCAACAATGCCAGTATCAAAACAGAAATCAAATTTTTCTTCATTGGAATATTTCCTCCCCTTTTTAATACGAACTAAGCGAATTATATATTTTAATCTCAACACGACGGTTCATAGTTCTTCCCTCCGGCGTACTGTTGTCCGCCACCGGTACATATTCACCGCGTCCGGAATGTTTTACCATAGCCGGGTCAAGATTCGCTGTCGACAATAAATAATTAAACACTGATAATGCACGTCCCGAACTAAGTTCATCGTTATTGGAATATTTTGCACCGGACATCGGCACATTATCCGTATGTCCTTCAATTTCAATGGTACTCTGTGCATATCGCTCCAATATCACGCCCACCTGATCCAAAACAGGCAGTGCATCCGGTTTTAATTCCGTGCTTCCCGAATCAAAAAGCAATGAACCTTTTAAAGTAAGCTGTACATACTGTGCCGTAAATTCAATATCAATTTCCTTATTTAAATCTCTTTCATCAATAGCTTCCTGAATCATCTCAGCCAGTTCTTCGGATTCTTCCATCTCCGCTTCCGCGATTTTTTCCAGTGCCTCTGCAAGCGCTTCTGCGTCCGCCTCTCCCGATGCCGACTCAGCAACATCCTTGGAAACCGTCTCTCCGTTATCCATCTTACCGGTGCTGTTGATATAATTATCCAGTTCATTCAACTGACTAACGCCATTGCTAATCAGGATGCCGTCGCCGATTGCCGTAGCTCCGGCGGTAAAAATACTGAACGTCTGGTTAAAAGACGCTGCAATCATTTCAAATTTCTGTGCATCAACCGTTGACATGGAAAACAGCAAAACGAAGAAGCAAAGCAGCAGATTCATCAAGTCGGCAAATGTGGACTGCCACGCAGGTGCGCCCGGTTTTACCTCATCTTCTTTCCTTTTAGCCATCCGCTTCACCTCCGTCTTCCCCTCCGGCGCTTGCTCTGTCTGCCGGCGCAAGGAATGATTTCAGCTTTTCCTCTATAACACGCGGGTTTTCACCAGCCTGAATGGATAACAAACCTTCAATCTCAATTTCCTTTACCATCATTTCATCGGCATTCTTTTTCTTTAATTTGCTTTCAACCGGTGCACAAATCCAGTTGGCAAGCAATGAACCATACAATGTTGTAATCAGGGCGACCGCCATAGCAGGTCCGATAGCGGAAGGATCGTCGAGAGCCTTCAACATGTTAATCAGACCAATCAGAGTACCGATCATACCCCATGCAGGACCCATGGCTCCCAAATCGCCCCAGAATCCGATTTTATCTTTATGTCTTCCTTCTACACTGACTAATTCCGTTTCCATAATCGCACGTACAAGCTCAGGGTCGGTACCATCGACTACTAAAAGGATACCCTTTTGTAAGAACGGATCTCCGATATCTCCCGCTGCTTCTTCCAAAGACAAAAGACCTTCTTTACGAGCCACATTGGATAAGTCGATAATTTTCTGAATAATCTCAGGAACATTCATCGCGGTTTCTTTAAACACCAATGTGATACTCTTCAATCCGGCAACGAAACTCTGTATGGAGTTACTTGCGAGGATACACATGAAAGCACCACCGAATGTAATAAGAGCCGACGGAACGTCCACGAAACTTTCCAGGTTGCCGAAAACAATTCCGGCGTCCGTATCAAATACGATACCGAAAATAACCAATACAAAACACAATACCAAACCTAAAATTGAACCCAAATCCATAGTCGTACCACCTGTTTACACAATATTTACATTAATCTGCAAAAATATCCTTTCTATACGATTTTACTAAATTTTTCACTTCTTGTCTACTTTCTTTTACAATTATTTTCCGACCGGTTGTAAAAGAAAGTACAGTGTCCGGAGTTTCTTCCACAAGTTCAAGTAAATCCGGATTGATAAGAACCTTAACTCCGTTGATTTTCGTTACTTCAATCATTATGTAATCTTCCTCCTGCACACTCTTCTTTTTATTGTACCACATAAAAT
>CAMWMM010000298.1 GCA_947175285.1 uncultured Lachnospiraceae bacterium | reverse complement strand
AATTACGATATGCCATAAAATCTTACCTTTCTACAAAAACTTACTTTTATTTTAAGATATGTTCCCGTGAGAAAGGAGTGATTGATTCTTATTGGAAAAACACTTATAATGAGTTCATCAGAAGAAAGGTATGTGATTAGAATGCAAAAGAATAAATTTTTAACATATTGCGGCATATTTGGAATATTGACCGGATTGGTTCTTGGAGGATGCGGCAGGGCAGAGGAAAATATGAGCGAACCGCTGACGGAGCCGGAGGCAAACAGTGCAGCGCCGGACGTCATATACACAGAACCGCCGTTTTTGGAACTTCAAAGCGTATCGGATGAAGCACAGACTGTTTCTCTGCGTTCGCGTGGCTATAACTGGACTTATTTTATATCGGAAGACGAATCGGCGAGTGCCCTTGCCGACAGTGCATATATACTGGATGACAGCAGCCGCTTGGAAGCGCTTGCGCCGTCGGAGGATGACTCCGGTATACAGACATATACGGTATCGGTGACAAAACTTCCCGATAAACTTGGGTTTACGGCATGGGATATTGCGGACGTGGACAAAAACAGCGGGGAAGTCAATCCGGTAGAAACATGCCATTACAGCATTGAGGAAATCGCAGCACCGGACTTTTCCATTTCTTTACAATCGGGAAGAATCTATGAAATATATATGGAATGGGATAATGATAAACTTGCGGAAAACGGTTTTAGCGGAATCGCGTACTATGGCGTAAAAACTGCCGAAGGAGAGCCAAATGAAAATGAATTGACCGAAAAAGCCAATGATATATTAATTTCCATAGATGACAGTTATTCTATAACGGTATACAAGGATGAAACGTGGGAGGAAGTAAAAAGTGACACAGATTCTTTTAAGTCCCAATTTTCAGATATCCTGATAAAATACATTAATCTGGACATTGAAAAGGATGAATACCAATATACAGACGATAGTGTCACTTATCGTATGGAGATTTTTGACTCTGAAGGTCAGCTTGTGCAGACGATAGAATATCTCGGAGAGTATTTATATATTGATAAAGTCCGTTATCGCGAAACAGGAGCAGGAACGACAGAAGAACTTTATCTTGCCATAGACAGCCTGTTTGTTGAGGACTTTCCGACGGCATCTTTCGGGGAAACGGATACCGAAGAGGTGGATATCATTGAAGGGGTGACAATGGAGGTAGCTTACGCTTCACCAAAGGGCGCTCATCTGGTATTTACGAATCATACGAATGAGGAATATACGTTTGGCGATGACTATAAGCTGCAGGTATGGCAGGATGGGGAATGGCGAAAGGTAGATTATCTTATTGATAACGCGGCATTTAATGCTATCGGTTATGGCCTGACAGGAAATTCTTCGGTCGGCTGGGGCGTGAAATGGACGTATTTTCACGGTATCCTGCCTGACGGGGTGTATCGTATTACGAAAACCATCATTAAGGGTACAGGAAAAGAGTTGGAGGAGTATCGTCTGGCAGCGGAGTTTACAATTGAGAATGCCGGAGAGAACAAAGAGCTGGACGAGACGAACGAGAGGGATTTTTATGAAGCAGCGGAATCGTTTGGGATAAAGAAAGCAGAGGCAGAAAGCTATTTTCAGATGCTATGCCGTGATGATGTAATTCAGAACGGGGTAATGGAACTAAGGGGACTTGTAATCGATGATTTTGACCAAAACGGTCGAAATGATATTGCGATTATGATGCAGGCGTCTAAAAAGAAATCTTTTTATGGCTCAGGCAGCATCTATTTCTATATGAATGGGGAGAAAACATACTGTTTTTATGAGAAGTATTTTCCTTTTTGTACCGACTTCTATGTATCCAGCGCCGATTTGGACAACGACGGAAATACGGAGATTGTGTTTGGTGCAAGAGGAACGGGAAACGGAGGTTCGGGAGATTGGTATAATCAGATATTGAAATATAAGAATCAAACTATGGAGAGAATGGAGATACCTGCTGAAACACATAGTGGAGATTACTATGTTAACGGCGATATTTCAGTTAGTATTTCAAAGGGTGAAAAGGAGGATACTTACATAGCATATTGTGAATATCTGAATGATGAAATTGTGATTGAAGCGCCTGATTCGGAGCGGGATTATAGTTGTGGGGGAAGTAACTACAGAGGATTTTACGATGTACAGTGCGTACCATATCAGGACAGATATGCCCTGCAGACATCCGTGTATCTCTATGGGAGAGGGGTTGCAGATTATGTGGGGAATGCAAAGTTTCTGATTGTGTGGGATGAGGATGGAAGCAGTCATTTTGAGAAATGGTGGATAGAGTTTTATCAACATGAATATTCTACTAATTAACTGCCACATATCCGGTATCGGAAACAATTTGCTGCCCCTGCGGGCCGGTCATCCACTCAAGAAACGGTTCAATGGTGCTTTTGGCATTCATCCGGTCTGTTGTGGTAATGGCATAAAGCTGTGTCGTGTATGGATATTCTTCGGAGCGAATCGTTTCGATATCCGGATAAACGCCGTCTACGGCAAGCAGCTTAATGCCGTCCACATCTTCGCCCGAATTCATCATCATAATAGTCGTATAATAACGGAAGCTGTAGCCTAAAGCGGATGTGCTGTTTTCATAGTCAGCTATTTTTCTTGAAACATCCCCCATACTCGATACAGATTCAGCCTGCAGAGGTTTTTTCAAATGCGTACTGCCCATAAAATATTCCATCATGGTCTGGGAACCGGAATTTTTAGGACGCTGGAAAGCAAGAATTTTCTGATCCTCGCCTCCGACCTTGCGCCAATTAGTAATTCTGCCGGAGTAAATATCGCGGAGCTGCTCAGAACTGAGAGCATCCACCGGATTATTCTCATTTACAAAGAAAACAAATGCTTCTTTCCCGATTGGCGTCATTATTAGCTCCACGCCTGCCTCTTCAGCCATTTGTAACTGTGCTTCGGAAGGTCTTGCACCGAAGAAAATATCAATGTCTCCGGACAATAGTTTTTCGTAAGCGTAGATAGTGTTTTGAAACTGAATCGGCATGAGGGCATCCGATTTGGATTCCTGTGCTTTTTCCTGAATTTCGGCAATATTTACATAGCAGGCGTTGGCAAAGGCGGAATAAACGGGATAGGCGGCTTCCGCTCCATCCAGAATAGGCATTTCCTGCGGATCGGTGATGCTGAAAGCGGCAGGTTCCTGCAGCGTGACAAGAATATTATCTTCATTTTTTACGTCATAGGGATGCAAATCAATACTGGAATAGCCTCCGGCATAATAGAAATTATAGGAAGGATGTGCCGAGTCCACAATATTTTCACGTTGTTTAAAAAGTGCAAATTCACTTAAGGAATAAAGGGAAACAATAATAACAAGAGCCGCTGTTACAGCTTTTTTATGATAAGAAAAAGGCATCCGAGGTTCATCTTCCCTTTTTGCGGAGATCCTTTCTCCGAGAGTAAATCCTAAAAGCAGGACAGCGTCATAGAGCAGATTCCAAATCAGTATGGAATGCCACATGTCACATCCGGGTATCTGTATGTCATAAATGACAAGACCAAAGGAATGAAGCGTCCATAATCCGAGAAGTGCAATCGACCATTCATCGGTTTGATTGAATAGATTACAGATTCCCATATTGAACAAGTACCAGATAAGCGGCGTGGCAAGAGGAGCATAAAGCCTTGCTTTGGTAGACGGTTTATGGTTAGTTGTTTTAGCAACCATATATCCATAGACAAACATCATTAAAAAGCAGAAAAGCGGCGCACTCACATAAACAGGTATCGAAACACCGAACAGTTCCGGATTAAAAGAATCGAGAATTAGTGGGGGCAGTAAAGTCACCAGTGCCGTAAATACCAATGTAAGGATATAATAAACCATACGAATACCTCTTCCTTTTCTTGTTAACATTCAGTATAGCATGACATGTGATAACAAAACAAGAAAAAACCCAGCATTACATGTAATGCTGAGTTCATCCAATATGCTATGCATAATACTGCGCGAGCTCAATATTACGCTACGCGTAATATTGAGCTTGTGCATCCCACAATTGTTTATATAAGCCATCCTGTTTTTCTAGTTCTTCATGCGTGCCGCGCTGTACGGCACGCCCATTATCAAAGACCAGAATATCCTGACAGAAGCGGCAGGAGGCGAGACGGTGGGAGATATAGATTGCGGTTTTATTTCCGACCATCTTATCGAAGCCTTCGTATACTTCGCATTCCGATTCCGGGTCAAGTGCGGCGGTAGGTTCATCCATGATGACAAACGGTGCATCTTTGTAAATGGCGCGGGCAATTGCGATTTTCTGTTTTTCACCGCCGGAGAAAGAGACGCCGCTTTCTTCAAATTCTTTTCCGACACTTGTGTCAAGTCCGTTCGGCAGTGTACGGAAGCGTTCGCCGAGACCTGCTCTGTTTAGTGCGTCAATCGCCCGCTCTTTATCTACGTCGAAACCGGATGCAACATTTTCACCAAGCGGGAAAGAAAATACCTGAAAATCCTGAAAGACGATAGCGAATAAGTTGCAGTACTCTTTATAATCGTATTTGCGTATATCAATGCCGTTTACTTTGATACAGCCTTCCGTTGCATCATACAGGCGGCAGAGCAGCTTGATGAATGTCGTTTTGCCGGAGCCGTTTTTCCCCACAATGGCAAGTTTTTCTCCGATTTCAAAGGAGAGGTTTAAGTCTTTTAATACATAAGTGTCACTTCCCGGATAGCGGAACGATACATGTTCAAATTCCACCTGAAAGCGTCCGTCACGCCGTTTTTCTACGGGGATAGCGCCTTGATGCCTGCGCTGCGGCAGTTTCATATACTCGACGTAATCGTCTGCGAAAGCAGTATACCGTTTTAACTCATTCATCCGGTAAGCAAGGTCTCCGATGGCAGTCGTGAATTTTAAGATACTGGAAGCATATGTCACGACTCCGCCGATTGTGATGATTTGCAGGTAAGCAAGTGTTCCTGCAAAAATGTATACAAGAAATCCCGCAAATGACGATACGGTTTGCTGTGTAAAATTATCCAGTGCGTCAAAATGTACCATTTCATCCACAGTCTGTTTCGTGTGGCGTGCGATTTCTTCAAATTCTTTTTCAAACAGAGGCTGCTGTTTGCAGATTCTTAAATCTTTTTGTGTCTCATGCCCTGATAAAAGACCGAGATAATAGGTGCTTTTTGTTTCATGTCCGGACATCTTCTTTCTTGCTTCTGAGACCTTCTTTTCAAAATATCCGCCGGCCTTAAAATCCAGCCAGATAAGAAACAGAATTACGGCAAAAAACAGAAAAGACATCAGCCAGGAACCTAATAACCCCTCCGATACTGTATGAGAACTGCGGAGAAACATGGGAATGACTACAAAAACGGATACCAGAGCAGTTGTAGCCGATTTAATTAATTTATTTGCAGTGCTTAATGTGATTGCCATCAGACTCCAACCGCCGAATTTTTCGATTCGCTGGCGCATTCCGTTTACTTTCATATCCTCCAGATACTCATAGTCCATTGCCATGCTTTTTTTATTCAGGGGTAAGCCCTGTATTTCCTGCATATACTCCAGCTTTCGGTTAAATAACATAATGAGAAAGCTTTCTGCGGCTGAGCAAAGAAAAGTTCCGCCGACGCCGATAGCTGCATAGGTGAGAAGCGTTGAAAAAGAAACGCCTGCATAAGCCGCATCCACTAAAATACCGGTCAGGACGACGGCAATAAAAGGACGTGCCCCCTGAAAAATGGATAAAAGCACAAGTGATATCAATACATCCATATTCCCATCTTTGAGAGAGCCTAAAAAGGCAAATATATCTTTCCATTCTTTTTTACTCATCGAATACACCTCTTTCCGCACCGGATTTCGCCTGATAAGTATCGCCCATCAGTTCGCTTTTGCGCTTTCTTTCATCTTCATCTTTATAATACTGGCTCTGTACTTCAAATAACTCCGCATAGCGGCTTTTTTTTGCAAGCAGGCTTTCATGCGTTCCTTCTTCTATGATTTCACCATGCTCTAAAAGCAGGATTCTGTCACAGAATCTGGTGCTGGATAACCTGTGGGAAATATAGATACTCGTTTTATTCTCCATCGATTGTCCATAATTTAAATAAAGTTCATTTTCTGCAATAGGGTCGAGTGCAGCAGTAGGTTCATCCAGAATGACTAACGGTGCATTTTGATACAGCGCCCTTGCAAAGAGCATTTTCTGCTTTTCCCCGCCTGAAAAATCCGTGGAACCTTCATTTACCTCCCGAACTAAGAGGGTGTTCCCTTTTTCCGGCAGCGCATCATAGACGCTTTGGAAACCTGAGAGTTCTAACGCATGGGAGAGGCGCCTTCAGTATATCTCTTCTATAATCTGCCCTGTCAGATTTTCGTCCACTGTACGTGCAAGGAAAGAAGAGTC
>CAMWMM010000297.1 GCA_947175285.1 uncultured Lachnospiraceae bacterium | reverse complement strand
AAAGAAACAGACAAAGAAATATACGACAATTGACAGTGATTACCGGAATACCGAACTTGGGAAAAATGAAAAGAACAGCAAATGAATTTATTATAGCAACGGAAATTATGAAGCATTTGCCAGACCGGAGAAACCGGAAAGCGTAGATGAAAAGAATGCTTACTTAGTCGGCAGCGGTCTTGCATCCTTAGCGGCAGCGTGTTTTCTTGTAAGGGACGGACAGATGCCGGGTTCCCATATTCATATATTAGAAGCTATGGATATTGCCGGAGGAGCCTGTGATGGTATCTATGATTCAACCCGCGGCTATATCATGCGCGGCGGAAGGGAAATGGAGAATCATTTTGAATGTCTGTGGGATTTGTTCAGAAGCATACCTTCGCTTGAGATGCCGGGCGCTTCCGTACTGGATGAATATTACTGGCTCAATAAGCGCGACCCTAATTACTCTTTATGCAGGGCAACTCTTGACAGAGGAAAAGATGCGCATACGGATGGAAAGTTCAATTTAAGTCAGAAAGGCTGTATGGAAATCATGAAGCTTTTCATGACGAAGGATGAAGATTTATATGATAAGACAATTGAAGATGTATTTGACGAGGAAGTATTTAACTCCACATTCTGGCTGTATTGGAGAACGATGTTTGCGTTTGAGAACTGGCACAGCGCTTTGGAGATGAAACTGTATTTCCAGAGATTCATCCATCATATTGCCGGACTTCCAGATTTCAGCGCCTTGAAATTTACGAAATACAATCAGTATGAATCATTGATTCTTCCGATGCAGAAATATCTGGAAGCAGCAGGCGTGGATTTCCAGTTCAATACGGAAGTGACAAATGTCATTTTCGATATCAAAGAAGGTAAAAAGGTTGCTACGGCGATTGAATGTAAAGTCAAAGGCGTGGAGCAGGGCATTGTTCTTTCGGAAAACGACCTTGTATTCGTAACAAACGGAAGCTGTACGGAAGGTACGATTTACGGCGACCAGAACCATGCACCGAACGGCGATGCTGAAGTACGTACAAGCGGCTGTTGGAATCTTTGGAAGAATATTGCGAAGCAGGATCCTTCTTTCGGACGTCCGGAAAAATTCTGTTCGGATATATCAAAGACCAATTGGGAATCCGCGACCATTACAACATTAGATGATAAAATCATCCCTTATATTAAAAACATCTGTAAACGTGACCCGAAGAGCGGCAAAGTCGTAACGGGCGGTATTGTAAGTTGTCAGGATTCGAGCTGGCTGCTTAGCTGGACGATTAACAGACAGGGACAGTTTAAAGAGCAGGATAAAGATAATGTCTGTGTATGGGTTTACGGACTCTTTACAGATGTTCCCGGAGACTATGTGAAGAAACCGATGCGGGACTGCACCGGAAAAGAGATTACGGAAGAATGGTTGTATCATCTGGGTGTTCCGGTAGAGGAGATACCGGAACTTGCTGAAAAGAGCGCAATCTGTGTACCGACAATGATGCCCTATATTACCGCATTCTTTATGCCGAGAACAAAGGGCGA
The DNA here is from genome assembly GCA_947175285.1 of uncultured Lachnospiraceae bacterium. The sequence continues at coordinate 4,940 of CAMWMM010000297.1, read as the reverse complement.
CCGCCCTGATGTCATTCCGGATGGCTGTGTAAACTTTGCGTTCTTAGGACAGTTTGCAGAAACGCCGAGAGATACTGTTTTCACGACAGAATACTCAGTCAGAACTGCTATGGAAGCCGTTTACGGACTGCTTGGCGTAGACAGGGGCGTACCGGAAGTATGGGGAAGTGTTTACGATATCCGCGAACTCTTAGACAGTTCCGTGAAGCTGATGGACGGCAAATCTCCGCTTGACATTGAACTGCCGGGACCGTTAAATGCACTGAAAAAGCCGCTGGTTCGTGTGGTAAAAGGGACAGTAGTCGAGAAGCTGTTAATTGACCATCATATTTTACCGGATGTGATGTAGGGAAAGAAAATACTAAATAAAAAGAGTCGTGTACGGAGTAGTCTGTATATGGCTCTTTTCATCTATGATAAATAATAAAAGAGCTTTTATTTGAAAATGTGTTTAATTTCATTCCTCAATCTGTTATAATAAAATTAATTATCAAAAGCGCTGTATAGAGAGAAGGAATGTAAAATGGAAAGCATCAATATACATGAGATTATTGTTAATAAAGAGAATAGGCAGGTTATATCGGCAGATGCTGCGTTTTACGCCTTTATGGGTGACAGGCAGTATATGGCTTTTGAAAAATTTATCGTAGATGAGGATAAAACTCTCTTTTTGCAGAAATTTCAGGAATGTACCGGAGAACGCTTTATGATGCGTCTGATGGATGAGAGCGGAAAGTGTGGCTGCTATTTTTCCAGAATAAAGAGCGGGACGTCCGGAGATAATGTAACGGTGTTATTGCTTTATGCGGAAAGTCTTGTAGATGTGCGGGATAAGATGGTAAGATTGCTGTACATACAAAATACGATTCTGGAAATGTACAATGATATCTATTTTGACTATACGCCGGAAACAGGCATGATTCGGCTTTATACGATGAAAAAAGGCGAACAGAGTATAGAAAATTTCCTGTTAGAAGAGTTTGAACGGCGGCTTACGGCTTACGCTGATGAAAACCAGAAAAAAGATGTCCATGAGCTTATTATGAATATCAAAATGGGAAAACGCAGATTTGAAATGCATGCAGACAGGAATCTCCTCAAGGAGGAGGGCGAAGACTGTCTGATGACGATAGGAGCGGAGTCTATTTATGAAAAAGGCGTATTTTATTTTGCAGCAGGCTGTATCCATACCGGAAAGGATTATGGGCAGAATGTGCAGAGAAAAACGGAAGTGGATTCCCTGACCGGATTAATTATAAAAGCGGATATTACCAATATTGCAATCGACCTTATCAATGTCAGGAAAGTAAAAGGAATTACATTGGCGATTGTAGATATTGACTATTTTAAGAACGTGAATGATACGTACGGTCATATGTGCGGTGATGAGGTGCTTTTAAAAGTTGCCGGCATCATGGAGAAAGAGGTTGGAAGTACAGGTCTGGTCGGACGTATTGGCGGGGATGAGTTTCTGATTATTTTCTATAATGCGGAAAATATGGAGCATATGCGCGAGAGGCTGAGTTGTATTAAGAATAACGTGAAGGCGGCTTTTCCGCAGAATGTGGAAAACAAGCCGGCAATTACGCTTTCGATGGGATGCGCGGCATATCCGAAGGATGCCGATAATTATGAAGCAGTGTTTAATCTTGCCGATTTTGCTTTGTACCGCGCAAAGGAAAAGGGGCGTGACAGATATATTATTTATGATAAAGAAAAACATGGAGACCCGGAAGAAAACAAAGACAGGAAAAAAGGATCTAACCGGATTGACAGCCGTGGGAATATGACGATGGGTGATATTCTTTGTGTTATGATGGATAAAGTATATAGAGGGGAAGATTATCCTCTTGAGAGACTTTTAGATGATTTTGTTATTAATTTCGGGATGCAGCGGGTTATGATATATGCGGGAGAGCCTTATCATATTGCATGTGTAGCCGGTGAGCAGAGACCATCGGCAGAGCTTATTTCGGAAACGGAACATTATATCAATGCAGACGGTTATCAACAGCAGTTTGACGCAGACGGTATTCTGATTATGAATAATGTAAAGCTTCTGGAGGACAAGCTGCCGGATGTATATGAACTACTGGGAAAACAGAGCATCTGCTCGCTGATACAGATAAAATTTGTGGATAAATGCGGGCATCCTGCGGTTTTAAGCCTTGAGTCCGTAAAAGGAAAGACAAAATGGAACCAGTTTAATCTTCATTATTATCGTTTGTTTGCCAGAATGCTTTCTGAATATGAATTAGTATAAGCAGAGTATTTCATTTTGGCTATTGTGTTAGAATCAGGACTCAGGTATAATCTTATCCGGTTATACTTGAGTCTTTCGTTTAACATAAGGATGTCTCGCAGAGCGTGGCATCCGTTGTTATGTGAAAGAGGATAGGAGGAATAAAAATGGAGTGGGGTTTTATATTCTTTTTTAACAGCGTTTTACTTGGCGTGGGACTTGCTATGGATGCTTTTTCCGTATCAATGGCGAATGGCTTAAATGAGCCGGATATGAAGAGAGGGAAGATGTGCGGTATCGCCGGTGTGTTTGCTGGATTTCAGGCGCTGATGCCAATGATTGGATGGGGATGTGTTCATACAATTGCAGGGTACTTCAAGACATTTGAGAAGTTTATTCCGTGGATTGCACTTGTTCTTCTTGCCTTTATTGGCGGAAAGATGCTTTTTGAGGGTGTTCACAGTAAAGATTCCGATGAAGAAAAGCCGGGCGTTGGGATGTGGGCATTGCTCATACAGGGAATTGCCACTTCCATTGATGCATTATCCGTTGGGTTTACAATTGCAGGATACGGATGGACTATGGCATTGACCGCAGCATTGATCATTTCGGTTGTTACTTTTGTTATTTGTATGGCGGGATTGGTAATCGGAAAGAAATTCGGAACAAAACTGTCTGATAAAGCGCAGATTCTTGGCGGAAGTATTTTGATAGCTATCGGCCTGGAAATTTTTATCCGCGGACTTTCCGTAGGATAGGACGGATAAAATTTTGATAAAGGAAGGAAAGATATTTTATGAAAACGGACAAACACCGGATTTCTAATCAAATAACTGAGGGAGTAATCTGGAAGCAGCTCCTCTTTTTCTTTTTCCCGATTTTATTCGGTACATTTTTTCAGCAGCTTTATAATACGACGGATGCGGTGATTGTGGGGAAATTTGTCGGAAAAGAAGCGTTGGCAGCTGTTGGAGGACCGGCGGCTACATTGATAAATCTGCTTATCGGTTTTTTTACCGGACTTGCCTCCGGTGCAACCGTAATCATTTCCCAGTATTATGGAGCGAAAAAGAAAGAGGATGTGAACAGAACCGTACATACGGCAATTGCGCTTTCCGTTGCAGGCGGAGTTGTTATCATGCTATTGGGATTTCTTTTTTCAGGAGCGGCTCTGCGCCTTATGCATACGCCGGAGGATATTCTTGCGCCGTCTGTTGTGTATATGCGGATTTATTTTCTCGGTGTGATACCGTCGCTCATATACAATATGGGCTCGGGTATTTTGAGGGCAGTGGGGGATTCCAGACGTCCCCTTTACTTTTTGATTCTTTCCTGCATTGCGAATATTGTACTGGATATTCTTTTTGTGACGGTACTAAAGATGGGGGTGACGGGAGTGGCAGTGGCTACCGCACTCTCTCAGGTAATCAGTGCGTTTATGGTAATAACAACTCTGATGAGGACAGAGGATTCCTACAGACTGTATATCAGAAAAATTCGTTTTCATCCGATGCTTTTACATAATATCATACGCATCGGTCTTCCGGCGGGAATGCAGGCTACTATGTATTCCGTCTCCAATCTGATTGTTCAGTCCAGTATTAATTCCTTTGGCACGGATACGATTGCGGCGTGGACGGCATACGGCAAGGTGGATGGTATTTTCTGGATGATTATGGGCGCATATGGGGTTGCGATTACAACTTTTGTCGGACAAAACTTCGGTGCGGGCAAATATGACCGGATTAAGAAAAGTGTGCGCATCTGTCTGGGAATGGCGGGATTTACAAGCCTGCTGTTAAGTGCCGTAGTGCTTTTGGGCGGTCGTGTTTTCTTTAGTATGTTTACGGATGATGCGAATGTGGTGTCCATTGGACTTGGTATGATGTGGGTTATTTCGCCCACTTATGTGACTTACATCTGTATTGAGATACTGGGCGGTACAACAAGAGGATGCGGGGACGCGGTTTTCCCCATGCTGATGACTTGCATTGGTATCTGCATCCTGCGTGTGGCATGGGTTTTGGCAGCGGTTCCTTTACGGCCGGAAGTTTCCACGGTGGCATTCAGCTATCCGCTTACATGGACAGTAACTTCTGCTCTATTCATTATTTACTATTTAAAAGGCAACTGGCTGAAACGCAGCCGGCGTATGGAATAAGAAATGTTGAAAATTTTACACCATTTTGAAATTTTGACATCTGTAAATACCTCTTTACGGATGATAAGATGGAAACATCAAAGAGATGCATCCGGAAATAGGAGGACAAAGAGATGAAGAAAAAAATAATTGCATCGCTGCTTACAGCAGCAATGACTGTATCACTGCTTACAGGATGCGGTGATTCCAAAGGGAGTACAGATACATCAACAACAAGTAATACACAGAACAGTGCACAAAGTGATGCGGCCGGAAATAATAATACTGCATCAGATACAGGAAGCGATTCAGCGGCAGGTTCAGAGGAAGCAATAACAATTAAATTATTCTCAAACCTTCCTGACCGTAAGAACGGACAGGGGCTGGTAGAGCAGATGATTATTGATGAGTACATGGCGGAAAATCCCAATGTTACAATCGAGGTTGAGGCGCTTGACGAAGAGGCTTACAAGACGAAATTTAAGGCATATGCAATGGACGGTATGCCGGACGTTGTAAGTATTTGGGGACAGCCGTCATTCCTTGATGAAGTATTGG
>CAMWMM010000296.1 GCA_947175285.1 uncultured Lachnospiraceae bacterium | reverse complement strand
CATAGAAACCATTCAATGCCTTACAACGCAAACAGCCCATCGCTGCCCTAAAGCGATACCATGGTCTTTATATCCATATCGGATTGTGCACAAAAAAACATGACCATACAGCCATGTTCTTATGATTCAAAATCTATACCATAATACGAAAGCAATTGTAAGGCGAAAACGCTGGCAGTTCATGCCGTCAGCAGATGGGCAGACTCCTAGCCTTAAAATAATAAAGCCAAAAATCACCCCTTGCAATATTTACTTTGCAATTTTCTCCATTACAATCACAGTTAACATGCAAAATCCTCCTAAAATTTCTATAATAACTTGGTGCTGTCTGAATTATTACATTACTAATCATACGTGTAAAAATGTCTGTTGTCAAGCAAAAATTTTACTTTTCTTATCAATACTTATTCAGCTTCATCATACACATAATCTTTGAAATAGTCTGTTTCATCTTGATCATCCAGCCACAACTCAAACCAGCCCAAAAAATCTTGCTGTTCACAGCAAGGTTGGACATCTACATCTGTGAAATTCCAGACTTCGCCTCGGCACTTTCCTGTTACAATCGGATTATAACTCATTGCTTCTCCCATATATAGCAATTCAATATTTCCTCGGTAAACTTTATTTTGCATTTCTGCTTCAATTACGTCTGCTGCTCTGTCATCATCTTCCCAAAGCCAGAATTTTTCAAGCATAAAAGGCTCAGACAGATCTTGACATAAGATATCTTCCAAGCAGTTAAGGCGGCAATCTTCAAACATAAGCTATAGTTGAGTCAAGCTAAATATTGCTCTGCCTGCACATTCCACATTTGTGCATATTTGCCCTGTGCCTTTAATAAACTATCATGCGTTCCCTGTTCCACGATCTGCCCATTTTCCATTAGGATGATCCGGTCCGCCAAGCGTGTAGTGGACAACCTATGCGAAATAAAAATCACTGTCCTGTGTTCTGCCATTTCCAAAATCGCATGATTCAGCTGATACTCCGCAATAGGGTCAAGTGCACTGGAAGGTTCATCCAAAATAATCAGCCCTGCATCTTTATAAAATACTCTGCTGATAGCAAGTTTCTGGCTCTCCCCGCCGGAAAGATTTACTCCCTCTTTATCAAATTCTGTAGTCATCATAGTATCCATACCATTCGGTAAGGCTGTAAGGCGTTCCGCCAGTCCACTGTGTACCAATGCCTGCTTGATAGGCTCTTCTGATATCCCTGGGGCTGCTGCATCCATCAGAACATTTTCCTTCACAGAGCCCGCAAAAATTTTGAAGTTCTGAAATACTGTTCCAATTGATTTTCTATAGTCCTGCAAATCATAATCCCTGATATCTCTGCCGTCTGCTATAATCTGTCCAGATACAGGATCATAAAGCCTCATTATAAGTTTCATCAGCGTAGTTTTTCCTGCTCCATTGTAGCCTACTATAGCAATTTTTTCTCCCGGCCGTATTGCAAAGGAAATATCATTCAATATCTGCGCTTTTCCTTCTCCTGTCTTTCCGTATTCAAAACAAATATTCCGAATCTCTATTTCCTTGGCACCACCCGTTACTGGAAGCTTCTTCTCACTTACAAGCTCAGGCTGCATAGCAAGAAAATCTCGAATCCTTTGGACATATAAACTGGTCTCACAGGCATATGGGTATACATCCGTAAAAATGCTCATACTCCACTTCAGCCTTCCGAAGGAATGATATAAAATTGCCACACTACTATACGACAATCCTCCCATAACCGCTGCCCGAAAAACCAAATAGCTGACATATACCACATCACTCATAAAACCATTGCTGACATACCTGCGCAAAAAACTAAGCAAAAACCGCTTTCCTGTATAGCTTTTTTCCACCTTATAAATTTGCTCATTGCATTGTTCGAAATCTTGGTATATAACTTCCGCCATCTTCGGATTTAAACGCAGTTCCTTGGCATAATCCTGCATGTAAAAGACTCTCTTTACATAATCTCTTTTCCGTTCCAAAGGATTCCGGTTAACACGCAGCTGAAAGGTCAGGCGATTATAAATCTGGTTGAAACAAAATGCCATAAAAAACGATGCTGCGGCAAACAGAATAGAAACACGGTCCTTATAGAAAAAATATATTCCGGTGGTTAAAAATACAGCAATTCCGGAAAAAGTATTCTGAAGGAAAGTAATGCATCGGTCAATCTGTTTATCTGCTTCTGACAAAACCAGCACCAACTGATTATAGTAATCCGGATCATCATAACATTTTAAATCCATACTTGCTGTCTTTTCATAAAGAGTAAGCCTGACCTTTTGACGCACTTTCGGCAGATTCTTTGCACCGATATAGTTTGATACCCATGCAGAAAAAACCATCTCCAATGTCACAAAAAGAGCCAGACCCAATACAAACAACGCAACTCGTTTAAAGGGATAATGAAATTCCGCCGCCTCCAAAATATAACCGATCCCATAGATATGCTCTATAAAAACAGAAACCTGATTCCTGACTACATCCAACGTCACAAAAATGACGTAAGCTGGCGATGCCTGAATACACAATCTGATCAAAAACAGATTATTTGACCACACCTGCTTTGCATTGTGCTTTTGCACATTCTCTTTATTTTTTTCACTCATAATACTATGTCCTCCACAGAATCTACTGCCAGATAATTCATTGCCTGCTTTCGATACATCTCTGCATAACTGCCCTGGAGTGCCATCAACTCCCTGTGGGAGCCCCGCTCTATGATCCTTCCCTGTTCCAGCATTAGTACACAGTCCGCATTTTTTACAGAGGACAGACGATGAGATATGAAAATCATGGTATTCTGTTTGCGATCCTCCATAATGCTTTTAAAAAGCTCATACTCTGCAATGGGATCCAGTGCACTGGATGGCTCATCAAATATCTTAACCGGACATTTCCTGTAAAAGGCTCTAGCCACTGCCACCTTCTGACTTTCGCCGCCGGAAAGCACTGCACCCTCTTCGTCAAACTCCTTTGTCATCATGGTATCTATCCCATGTGGTAATTGCTGTATCTTCTCATAAACTCCCGCCTTTTTCAGTGCTTTTATCACCCTTTTTTCCTCTTCTGGTGTTCCTTTGTCCCCCATCAGGATATTTCCCTTGACCGTCATGCCAAAAAGACATACATCCTGGAACGCTGTGGCAAAAAGCTTTCTGTAGGAACGCAGATTATACTTGCGGATATCTATCCCGTTTAAACGGATAGTTCCTTCTGTCGGGTCGTAGAGTCGCAGCATAAGTTTAATTATTGTGCTCTTCCCGGCACCATTATGACCAACTAAGGCTATCATTTCTCCCTTTTTGATCGTAAAACACAGGTCACGAATCGTTTCCTCCTGCTGGTAAGAAAAACATACATGGTCAAACTCCAAGGTTTCAAATTCGGTTTCCACCATAATCCCATCCTGATCCTCCGGAATTTCTTCCCTGTATTCCAAAAAGGTACGAAGGTTACTGATAAACATCCCGTTCTTCACCATATTCATAATATTTTCAAACAAACCAATTAAAATCCATGTGGCGGATACCATCAGACCTGTCATGACTGTCAGTTCCGCTAATGATATCCTCTTTGTTACAATATTTTCATAGACAGCATAAAAAAGTACACCCTCAAAAATAATGGTGAAGGTAAACTCATTTTTAAAAAATTCCATGACTGCTGTTTTGAACGCATATTGATCAGCCAGATCCATGCTGCTCTTAGTGGCATCTTTATATTGTCTGGTAAGAAGCCGGAACACATTAGAAAGCCGAATCTCCCTGGCATAATCCACCAGATACATAATCCGGTTTACATAGTTGATAACCTTGTCATTGGGGGCATTCTCCTGGTATCGCTCCACAAGGAGCCTGTTCCATGCCGCCCCAAACAGAAAATTCCCAATCATTGGAGAAATAATAAATAACACGGAAAGCGGCGCAATCTCAAACATAGTGTAAAATACAACAACCACTGCCACAATACCAGTAAATATTCCCCAGTAGCTGTCTATAATCGTAGATACCTTTGCCCCTGCATCATCAATGGCCATCGTATACCTGTTATAAAAATCAGCATTTTCATAGCAGCGCAATTCCACATTTCTCGCTTTTCGATAAAGCCGCAGGTACACGCCATGGTAAATCCGGGTATCTGTTAAAGGAACAATCACATTTTCCATATAGTCACGGTACAGGTTGATTCCAAAAAACAAAACGCCGCAGGACAAAATAAAAAAGAAAATCTCTTTTGCCTCTGTTCCAGTGTCCAGAGCATTCACGATATATTTCAGGAAATATGCACTGAAAAAGATCCATTCAAAGTAAAAAAACACCTTTGTAACAAAAGCATGTATGACACGAGACCGGGAAATTTCATTCCCCAGCTTCATGACATAGATGTTATTGCGCAATGCCTGTAACAGGCTCATCTTTTCTTTTGATTTTTCTTTCATGATTTCCCCCTAAAATGAGTCAAAATAAGTTGAAAGCATCTGCACCTCTTTGCCAAAAGTCACTCATGGATTCCGTCTTCTTCCACAAGGCCTTTCTCCAAAAACAACTCCCCTGGGACCCCACCTTTTCCCCATTCCGAATTTCTTGGAAAAATGCTCAAATAACGGGCTGACAGCTCCTTGATAAAATTCCCAAGGGACATCTGCAAGAGGGAAATATACAGCACTGCCGGGATGGTCCGATTGCGCAGACCGCCGCCCCCTTTGTGCCAGATAATATAGAAAAACTTCAACTAAATATGCCATCCTGATTATATCCCAATACAATAATGAAAGAAGGCATATTTATGTTGAAGTTTCAAGATGATTATACCACCCTTATCGCTACTCTGTCCGTTTCGTAAAGGCGTGACATTACCACTGCAAAAATGTCTGATTAAAATAACTAAACGTTTTTATTTTTCAAACACGCTCTAATGTAAGATAGCATACCTGCTCGATTTAAGGATATGCCAGTTCTGAAGTTGCGCAAATACCAATTCCATCAGCATAGAACACGTAGTTCCCCCAGTCAGACAGACTATTGCCTTCCCAGTCAATCGCCATATCTAACGGCGTATCGATTCCACTGTTTCCTTTCCAAGACCAAGCCGCATATCCGATACCCTTTTCTGTGCAATACTGCATAATTGTAGTTTCATCTACATCTGCTCCATTCTGGTAATTGCCAAACTCTCCAATGCAGAACGCTACTCCTTTCGAAAGCATGGCATCAATATTACCTCTAACGGTATCAGCATCCTTGCCTGCTACCGAATACAAGTGGAATGAAAACATTGTATTCTTCATTGGATCTGCTTCATAAACACGCTGACAGTTCTCAATGCAAGTAGACGTTTCCTGCCCGTACCCTGATGTATCAATCATCAAAACATTTTGAATTCCTGCATTCCTCAAAGTTCTGACTGCCGACTCATACGTACTAGCCCAATGAGACGCTTGCCCCCATGTACCCAGCCATTCATTTGCAATGTTCACAATAACATAGTCTTTATGTGCATTCACCAAATCTTTCAAATCAATCCAATAGTTGACTGCATTATTCAATCTGGACGCATCATCGTATCCTGTATGGTCATGCACCTCCAAAATACAAATCAGCCCTCTTTCCTCGCACCACCAGATAATGTTCTCTACCTCTTGCCGGGAAGTTTTTTCCCACTGACTGCCATCTGCAAGTACCACACGAACACAGTTTGCACCGCGATCAGCAATTGCGTTTATTGAAGTCCATGTATTATCTGTATACCATGCATGTGCCACATTAACACCACGTATCATAAAATCATCGCCATCCGCATCATAAAGCCTTCCATTTTTCACATACATGCTACGTCCATCAGGAAGATCCGAACCGCCAGAAACCAGTTCAATAATGCAGTAATCTAGTGCTGTATAGCCCCATTCTGCCGAAACGCCAAACTTATGCCACCCTGCGGACAAATAAGACGTCACTGCATACTGTTCCCATTGATTCCCGGTTGTAAGTAACGCCCCACTATCTGATTCATCCAGATACCACCAGTTTTCCTTATAGGTATTTGCATTAGTAACAACTGTGATCCGATATTCGCCATCCTGCGGCACATTAAAATTGACTTCGCCCCAGCCTGATACCAGATACAAATACCCACTTCCAGAGTAACCAAGAAACATATATGAGTCAATATAGTTGTCCCCGTTTTGCTCAAAGTTGTTGGCGTCCTCAAATTCAATAACCTCTTTGTAATTTCCTCCTGCTTTACTTTCGGCAGCTTCTGCGTTCTGTCCTGCTGCTCCAAAACCGATTGATACAAGTGCTGCAGCTCCAACGAGGAATGATAGCGCTTTTTTTAGTTTTTTTGTCATAAATTACACCCAGCCACGGGTAAAACCCGTCACCTATCCTTTCTTTATTTTTTTAATTGTTACACTTAGGGATTATAAAAGAAACAATCTTATAATGTTAAAGAATGCAAAACGTACTACAATGAAATGG
>CAMWMM010000295.1 GCA_947175285.1 uncultured Lachnospiraceae bacterium | reverse complement strand
TAGTAGTAACAAAAAAACGAGGAAATTCAAGGGGTTTGGGTTTCCGAGAGGACTCCTTATCTTTAATAGGTATCTTACTACCAAATGGCGGATTGGTCACAATTACATTGAAACATTCGATGGTGTTATGATTTCGCAATTCAGACTGATTAATCCCCAAAGTCTCTGCAAGTTTACTTCGGAACTCATCTGTCCATTCATGAGGCGGAAGCAAAGAATTTGTCTGAAAAATATTACCACTTCCATCATTATTCATAACCATATTCATTTTTGTAGCTTTTACAAGATCTGGATTGATATCAAAACCAAAATAGTTTAATGATGCCATTTCAGAAATTTTATCTTGAAATACACGCATCGTATCGCTATCCCAGTCTTCTTTCTTTATCCCAATGGAATCAGCAAATTTCTTTTCGAGCTGCATGATTACATGCGTCATAGCAGTTACCAAAAATCCACCTGTTCCACATGAACTGTCCAATACCTTCTCGTCAATTGACGGATTAATCATTTCGACTACCATCTTCATAACATTTCTCGGCGTAAAAAATTCACCTCGGTCACCACGAAGATTAGCACCAACTATTTCTTCATATGCCTTTCCTTTGATATCAATATTTGTATTTAATAAACTATACTTTTGCAGCTCACTCACAATATAGGCAAGACTGCGTGGTGACAATTTAATTTCATCATTTGCGTCAAAGATTTTTCCATGTTTCTTTTTCACTCTGTCAAAAATTTTAGAAATACGCTTGCGAACGGTTAACTGACCATCTGGATTGGAGCGTTCATCTGAAGTAGTATAAAATTCTAAGGGCGAAGGTATATTTCGCTCATCTTCAATCTTACAGAAAATCACCTTTAGCAGTTCAAAAAAAGCGGACTGTTTTTGCAATCCATCATTAATATGGATATGGTTATGACAGGTTTTAAAAACAAAAAGCAGATTGTCATCATAGGCATTTTTTAATGATGTTCTTTTTGGACGGTTAATATCATCCAAATTACCATCAGCAGAAGGTATATCATTGTAATCCATGAAATCAATTTGTCCTTTGTCATTTATAAATTTTCGAAATACTTCCTTTTGTTTTCCATTTGTCCACATTCCCCATTCGCAATTTGGACACACTGACATATATGATTTTAATTGCTCGACACCGCCTTTTGCATTTCGAGCATCAACTGTTTCCTTTTTACATTCAATAATCAATTTTACGTTTTCCTGTGTGTGACTGGAAGCTTTTTTGTCAAAGATAACAATGTCCGCACGAGGCTTTCTTGAACCAAGCTGTAATGTATATTCAATAGAAATCTGATCCAACGAATATTTATGTTCATTGACAAGACGCTTTTCAATTGTCTGTCTTACATATTCTTCAGGAGTATCATTGCGAAATTTGCCATCTATGTAATCACATATTTTCCCATCTGGAATAACAATTACTTTATTTTCACCCATTATTTTATCCCTCCATCCAAACATTTCATTATTTTTTATTGCCTTACTGCATTTTTCAATCAATGATTCTGATTAAATTATAGCACAAGTGTTCTGATATTTCAATGTGCATTGTTGCAATTCTTCAAAAATAATCATTCATGCACACTGACCACTCCATTCCTGATACAAAAGATAGCAGCCTGCGTCCGGTCAGCACAGTCTATTTTCTGAAAAACACTCGTCAGATTATTTTTCACAGTGCGCTCCGTGATAGAGAGAATTGACGCAATATCTTTATTAAAATGCCCAAGCGCCACCAATTTCAATATTTCCATCTCTCTGTTTGTAAGGGAATCCATCTTCTCCCGATCCATATCCCTTGCAATCAATTTGGAATTCAACAATGGAATCAAACTGGGCTGAATAAATCGTTCACCATTATAAACAAACCGAATTGCACGAATCAATTCCTTGGAACTGGAATCCTTTAAAATATAGCCCTCCACTCCCAGATCAAGTACTTTGATCAAATATTCAATTTCATTATGCACTGTAAGCATTATAACCTTTGGACGATGTTTTCTATGATTTAATTCCTTAAGCGTCTCAATACCATCCATATCTGACATATTAATATCTAAAAGTATCATATCCGGTTTCGCACTTCGAAGCTTATTGATGCAATCCAAACCATCATCTGCCTCCTCAACTACTTTGATCTCTTCATCAAATTCAATCAGCTTTGTTAACCCTTCCCGAAACATCTTATGGTCATCTACAATCATAATACGTATCATTTTTCTACCCCGCTTTCTGCTGGAACCTCTATGTTGATCTGTGTACCAGAAGAGTCAGAAACAATTTTCATTTTTCCAGAAAGTGCGTCTACCCTCTCGCTCATAAACTGCAGACCAAAATGATTTTTATAAAGATCTGTCTCTTTCTCAATTCCAACCCCGTTATCCTGAATACAGATTCTAATCAATTTTCCATCATTTTTAACCAAAACATCAATACGGTCAGCATTAGAATGTTTCATCATATTCTGACACCCTTCACACACGATGCGATAAATGGAAATTGCTGTTACCCCGTCTGAAAGATCTACTGCATCAATATCAAAACAAACCTTTAAATTTGTATTTTCAGATATCAGTTTGTCTCTCAAACGCTCAAACGAAGCCTTCCACCCAATATCATCTATTATCATCGGACGCAACTCATAAATTGTCTCCCGCATTTCATTAATGATACGCTTTACCTGCTTTCGCGCAGCCGCTGTTTCTAACTTGGCACGCGCCACATCCTGTTCCATATATAATAGGATTAACTCCAACTGCTGTGACAAACAGATCATATCCTGAACAGTCGTATCATGAAGTCCCTCAGCAATACGTTTCCGCTCAGTCTCCTGCAGCAGTAAAATTTCTTTCTTGTCCATTCTTCTTTTCCTTTCTTTTACAAAGTTAGCACCACCGGCTACAACAGAGAATTAAAATAATATTTCTACTAATTAATCAAAATAAAATATTATAAACCATATACATACAAAATCAATGGGAGAAAATTAACGATTACACAATAAGGAATTATTTATAAGGTGTCCTTCTCACAAGTTATTTCCGAACAGTTCCTAACAAATCATAAAGAAATAATATCATATATTGCATAGAATATATCTGCATAGAGTAAGAAGGTATATTGAACATACACCGAATAACATTAATACAGATTTAAACAAGTAGAATTATCAAGTTAATTCTTAAAAATTTCCAACTATAACAAAAACATATGTATTTATATACACCAAAATTCAAATCATTTCTAAATATTACTATGAAAGTATAGAGCACTTTCACAGTAATGTATTATAAGAATAGAATTTAAAGTGGCTCTTTCGAAGGAATCCCTGCCTTTCTTGGGTATTTTTTCGGCGTCGCTATGACTTTTTTGATTTGAAACAGATTTCTATAAATATCAGAATTGGGTAAAATAAATTCCTTCTGATCATAAACATTTCCTCCGAGAAGCGCAATCGCATGGCGTGCTGTCTGCATCTCATCGGAAATTTTTTCTGATTTATAAGAAATGAAAAATCCACCAATTTTTACATAAGGAAGGCAATACTCTGATAAGGTAGAAAGATTTGCGACTGCACGTGACACGCAGAGATCAAACTGCTCCCGCAGCTGGCCCGGCTTTGCAAAATCCTCCGCCCTACCATGAATCGCCTCAATATCCTCAACCCCCAGACGTTTTATCACTTCATTCAAGAATTTTACTCTCTTTCCAAGCGAATCAAGAAGCGTAATCTTTAAGTTCGGAAAAGCAATTTTTAATGGAATCCCTGGAAACCCTGCGCCTGTTCCTACATCAATCACTGTATAATCCCTTGTACAGTCAACCGCCTTGCACAAAGAGATACTATCTATAAAATGTTTCATACATACCTCTTCAAACTCCGTGATCGCTGTCAGATTCATAAATTGATTCCACTCGGTCAGCAATTCATAATACTGCATAAATTGTGCAATCTGATCATCATCCAGCCGCAAACCGAACTCTTTCACACTATCACAAAATGGCGCAAAATCGTATTTATTCCAATCCATGCTGTCCCCACTCTCTTCTCAATAACCGATATTCCAATCGCGTTTTCATTTTCCCATCATGCCATTCATAATCAATATGTTCTGCCTCTTTGATCAAGCCACATTTTTGCATGACTCTCTCTGATCCTGTATTTTCCGCTAAGCACCCTGTAGATACTCTGTATACATTATTCTCAGAAAACGCAAACTCCAAAACCCGCCCAAATGCTTCTGTCATATATCCTCTTCCCCAGAACTTTGGATAGGTGAAATACCCCGCGCCAACTATTTTTCCAACAGGAGTATCATCGATTACCGTATAGCCAACACTTCCGACCTGCTCCCGTGAATCTTTTAACTCAATGTGCAGGAAATAAAACTTCCGATCTGGCTTTGACAAATCATCCAGAACCCTGCAAAAATCTTCATGAGCTTCTTCCCTTGTAAATAATTGTATATCCTGCAAATAATACATCGTTTTGGAATCCGATTTTAATCGATAATATTGATCAAAATCATTTTCACAGTAATCCCTCAATATAAAACGTTCCGTTTCCAAATAGATCATTTATTGTAATTCCCTTTCATAGTCCAATATCCTCAACCCTGACGCTGCCACGCAGAATACTCGTTGATGCATATGTCCAGTACCGCCCGCCCCGGATCGATCATAGCATCCTCAAAATGGCACTTCCATTAAACACTCTGATTCAGATGACCATCTGTCACGCCGTCGATCGTAACCCCATCTTTGATCGGAGAGCGGTTATCAGTATATTTTCAATCCATCCAGCAGCAAAGCTGTTTCAGCCGCACGAGGTCATCTATACCTTCCAGGGAGTGAAATTGTGTCTCCACCACTTCCCATACCCGCAGAAGAGGCATCGTTCTCAAGAAAGTCATATCCTGATATTCCGCCCCCTGAGTCCGTAACACCTCCAGGCCGGTAAACAGACCAATATCACACTGAATGGTTTGTCCTACCTGCTGATACCACTCATCGTAGGCATCATCGTTATCAAATTTTTCAAAATATCTTTCACACTGAATCGTCTTCTCATATGATTTCCACTTCTTTACTGTATCTTTCCAATCCTCATAATCCTCACAATCCTCCTCCGTCTCCGATTCCTCATATTCCTCTTTATACTTATCCCAAAAGTGCAGCTGCGAAAGTTCAAAGGTACGCTCCCCTGTATCTGAATCGATGTAATCAAAGGGATTCTCCTTCACATAGTCTATGTAAAGCTGAATGAATCTGCCAGTCACAGTGGCGCCATCACCGCCCAGTTCCCACTCATCGCCGCCATCTGTATCGCAGAAAGGATCTGCCGGCGTTGCTGTGCTCATTTCGATCATGTAGCCGTTATAGAAGTCCTCACCAATAAGCAGATACTTGATCTTCTCCATATCACTTTCGTAAATATCTTCTTTTTGAAATAGTTTTTTTACTGCATCTCTAATCCACTTCTGTGTAAATTCAATTTTTTTATCTTCTTTCATTTCTTTCCCTCCATAGTTGAATGGACATTCCACTTACAGAACAAGTTCATACATATCATTTATTATGCTAATGCTGCCACGCTGCAATTTACCTGCAAACAAACATCCCATATTCCTTTGGTACTTTCAAAATTCCGTCTTCCATATTTTGCTCTAAAACCTTTTTAATAACATCTCTCTTTATATTTGAAACTTCTGTCATGCTGGTAAGTGAATATATATAATCCAACAGATCATCTATGTTTGTGACTTCGAGTGAATCAATATATTCCATCATTTCTACGGACGAGAAATATTGTGCAAGTATTTGCTTTCCGTTTTGAAGAGTAAAATTCTTATTTACTTTGTCCTCTGCCCCATATGGTTTTAGTAAATTGGTGATATACTGTACAATGCCATGCTCTCCGTAAGTGGCACAATAAAATCTTCCACTTTCTTTCAAAACCCTTTTGACCTCAGATAGCCCCTTTCCTAAATCAGGAACATGATACAACATCATATTAGCGATCACAATGTCAAAATTGTTCCCTTCAAACGGGATTTCCTGAATATCGACAACTTGATATGTAACATTGGGAAAATCCCCTATGTTACTGTGAGCAGTTTGAATCATTCCTTCTGAAAAATCTGTCAGTACTAGTTCTGCACATTTTGCTATGAGATTTGAATTGCTTGTCCACATGTCACCAGTACCACAACCAAGTTCCAATATTCTCATTCCATCAGTTATTTGATAATTCGATGCAATCCAGTTCCCAAATCCTTGTTTATTAACAGAGTATTTATCATGAATAGAAATTCTTGTATTCAGATTTGCTGAAGTTTCGTATTGTTTTTGAACGATATCTTTATTGTTAATTGCGCTCATTTTCCACCCCTAAAAATTCATAGAGCCTTCTCGGAAACCCAAACCCCTTGAATTTCCTCGTTTTTTTGTTACTACTAAAATGT
>CAMWMM010000294.1 GCA_947175285.1 uncultured Lachnospiraceae bacterium | reverse complement strand
CATTACGGGACGGTCAATAAACTCCGCTCCGTAGGCATTCCTGTCATTCCGCACCGCGCTGTTCAGATGACAAAAGCCGATTATGCAAAATACGATTATCTGATTGGCATGGACGGAATGAATATCCGCAACATGATGAGGATACTGGGAAGCGATACGGAGCATAAAGTGTACAAACTGCTTGATTTCGGCAGTCATCCGAGGGATATAGCAGACCCTTGGTATACAGGCAATTTCGATATTACCTATGACGACATTGTAGAGGGTTGCGAGGCATTGCTTGACTGGTTAAAAAAAGAGAACCAGATTTAGCCGTCAGCCCGTATGATGCCGCAGGCAATTTTTGTGCCGCTGTTGCCGGATGGCTGCGTCATAAAATCATCAGGCATTGCGTGTACGATGATGCTTCGTCCGATGACTTCCGGAACAGAGAAAGCGTCTGTCAGAAAAGACTGCCACGCATAACCGCCGCAGTTTAGAATGGGCGGAAGGTCGCCGCGATGGTTGGGATGGGAAAAATTGTCAGGATTGTAGTGGTTTCCTGTACGGTCAAACTCAGAGTCTGCGTTTTGTGTACAGTCTCCGAATTCATGAATATGAAATCCCAGAAAACGGTTTATTTTGGCATTTGTTTCCGAGACAGACGGCAGTCCGTGAAACTGTGCATTGATAAAGACGCCGCAAGGCATTTGACAGAAAAAGACAACACCATATAAGTCAGGATATAATTGGCTGCCGCGAATGATTGCCTGTGCATCAGGTATGCTAGGAAATGACATGTTGGCAAAAGGCATATTTGTTCCTCCGTTTTATTTTAAAGTAGTATGCTATATACTATGTGAACAATACATTTTGAGTGTGGAAAGCAGAATAAAAACAATAAAACATCCACAGAAAGGAATTCTCTAGAATGACATACTCTGAAATTTTACAAACAGCAAAAGAAAACATCGGCGAATACTGCAAGGCATGCCCGGTCTGTAATGGCATAGCCTGTAAAAATCAGATACCCGGTCCGGGCGCAAAAGGCACAGGTGATACCGCAGCAAGAAACTATGCAAAATGGCAGGAAATCCGTGTCAACATGGATACGCTGTGCGAATATCAGGTGCCGGACACTTCGATAGAACTGTTTGGCAAAAAGTTCTGTTATCCTTTCTTTGCGGGGCCGGTTGGAGCAGTTAATCTCCACTATGGTGATAAATATGATGACCAGTCATATAATGACATTATGCTGAAAGCATGTGTGGAAAACGGGATAGCGGCATTTACCGGAGACGGAACGAATCCGGATGTTGTGATACAGGCAGCCAAAGCGATTGCGCAGGTAAACGGACAGGGAATACCGACGATTAAACCTTGGAATATCGAAACAATCCGGGAGAAGATGGCGCTCTGTAAAGAAGCGGGATGTTTTGCACTGGCAATGGATGTGGATGCGGCAGGACTGCCTTTTTTGAAAAATATGACGCCGCCTGCGGGCAGTAAGAGTGTTGCACAGTTAAAGGAAATCGTGGAGATGGCAGGTGTGCCGTTTATCGTAAAGGGAATTATGACGGTAAAAGGCGCACTAAAAGCAAAAGAAGCGGGAGCAGCAGCAATTGTTGTCAGTAACCACGGCGGGCGTGTGTTAGACCAGTGTCCGGCAACTGCAGAGGTTCTGACGGAAATTGCAGACGCACTGCAGGGCAGTTCCGTAAAAATTCTGGTAGACGGCGGCATCAGAAGCGGTACGGATATTTTTAAAGCTTTAGCTATGGGAGCGGACGGCGTATTGATATGCAGACCTTTTGTGACGGCGCTTTATGGCGGTGAGGCTTTAGGCATTAAAACCTACATAGAAAAGCTGGCAGGAGAATTAAGTGATACAATGGCAATGTGCGGTGCAGTCTGCATAGAGGATATCTCAAGGGATATGGTGCGTATTCCATAATATTTTATAAAAAGGTGCGGCGGCACCTTTTTTATTTTTGAAACGTGTATAAAGTAGAACAGGTAAAGCGCGCGGCTGTTTATACAAAACAGAAATGGAGGTTGGAGACATAAGATGATGCCGGATGATACCAGAATAGAAAATATCATAAATTTATATGGCGATTTGCTCTATCGAACAGGCATCATGATATTAGGAAATCCGCAGGATGTACAGGACGTCCTGCAGGAAGTGATGTTAAAGGTCTTGCAGAAGATGCCCGAATTTCATGACAGCGAGCATGAGAAAGCATGGCTGCTGCGTGTCACAATCAATCTTTGTAAAGATATGCTGCGTTTCCGGTTCAGACATCAGTACATACAGATAGATGAACTGGAAATAGAGGCAGTGGATACGGATGACAGACAGCTTTTACAGGAAATCATACAGCTTCCGCCAAGATGGAGGATTGTGCTGCTACTGCATTATGTAGAGGGATATTCGCTAAAAGAGATTGCGGATATACTTGCCATTTCAGAGAATGCGGTAAAAAAGCGAATGCAGCGGGCAAAGGCAGGACTGAAGAAAAAACTGCAGGAACATTAAAATTAGGAAAGGAGCAAAATGTATATGGAAAAAGGAATAAAAGGGAATATTAATGTGGAGGATAAACTGGAAAACGGTACATGGAAAGAGGCTGTCAAAAGCGCTGCGCTGCCGGAACAGATGAGACAGGAGTTAATGAGGCAGAAAGAAAAATCCGAAAGAAAGGTAAGTTACAGACTGCGGTATGCAAAAGTATTACCGGCGGCATGTTTGGCGCTCATTTTAGCCTGTACCGGTATAACGGCTCATGCCGTTTATATGAACACACATTTTAGTATCTTTTTTGAACCGGATATTACGAGTGAGCAGCTTTCCCGGATTGAGAGCGAGTTAGGGCAGATGGAAGGAATTTCCTCATGGCGGTATGTGGATGGCGATACTGCGTGGAAAGAATTCAGCGAGGCATATCTGACGCCGGAACTGGCAGAGCAGTTTGAAGACAATCCGTTGGCGGATTCGGCTAACTTTGAAGCCGCTGTTTCTCTCAATGCAGATACGGCACAAATTATAGCCTATTTTGAGAGACTTGACGGAGTCAGAAAGGTATCACGTTTTTCAGAAGAATAGTGACGTGAAAAAAGTCAAAATGTAGACGCTTATGACAAAAACAAGTCATTTCGTGACATCCCTGTTAAGAAACTGCCACAGACTGCCCGATAATAATAACAGATACCGGAGAATGGATTTTGAAAGTAATCAGCCATGGAGGGGCAGGAAGGAAAGTTACTAAGACATATATGAATATTGCAATCTGTGATGATGAGAGCAGAATCAGAGAAGGCATACACACTATCTTACAATCCGCATTTCCGGAAATGACGATACGTGAGTTTGCCTCCGGACGGGAGTTATTGGAGACGGTAGGAGGGCAGTATATGCCGGATATCGTACTGCTTGATGTTGCTATGGATGGCATGGACGGCATGGAGACAGCAAAAAAGCTGCGGGAACTTTCCGATATGCTGCTTATCTTTGTGACAGGCATAAAAGAACAGGTATTTCAGGCATTTGATGTAGGCGCCTTTCATTATCTGTTAAAGCCCGTAGAAAAAGAGAAGCTGCTTTCGGTTATGGAAAGAGCCATTGCGGAAGTGGAAAAAGCAAAGAACAGGCAAAGATATATGTTGGTAAAGGTGTCGGATGGTTATCGCAGACTGAACCTGTCAGAGATTTTGTATGCGGAAAGTGACGGCAGAAAAGTCATTTTGCATACGAGACAGGAAAAACTTGAATTCTACGAGAAGATGGAAGAACTGGAGAAACGACTGGGAGAGGGATTCTATCGCTGCCATCGCAGTTATCTTGTATCATTAGCGGAAGTCAGGGGATATGACAGTACCAGCATCCGTATCAGTAACGGGGAGCAGATTTATCTGGCAAAGCGGAAGTACGGTGAGTTTGTGCAGACATATTGTAGTTTTTTGCAGGAATCATTCTAATAGTTTGACTACCATAACAATATTTGACAAAAGTGGATAGGGATACTTATCCACTTTTGCTTTGCGGTATATAAAGGCTGTGCAGATTGACAAAAAGGTAGAATACGTCATATAATAAACGTTCAGGTTATATGGAAATGAGGTTTATGGCAGATATGGAAAATCGGCTGGACGAGGATGCCGCACGCAGGGCGCGGTGGGAAAAAAGAAAACAGGAAATGAGACGTCAAAAGCAAAGGCAGGAGTTGTTTCGGAAAGCAGCAATTCCGGGGATTGCGGTAGTATTTGTCCTGCTTGTAATCTGCATTGCCATAGGGGTAGGAAAAAAGGCGAAAAATACGGATGTAGAGCCGGAGCAGACTAAAAAAGAGGAATCCGTACTGCCCACACAGGCAGAAGTACAGATAAGTCAGACAGTGGATTCAGACAATTCGCTATCGGACAAACCGGAAAGTGAGGAAGATGAAAAGCCAGAGACTGAGAATAACGTTCTGCTTTCAGAATATAAAATAACAGAAGACACGGTACAGCTTGGGAGCGATATTGTCAGCAATTATGCTGTCTTTATAGATATGGAAAACGGAGCGATTATCGCAAGAAAAGGCGAGACTGCCCGAATCGTTCCGGCATCCATGACAAAAGTGCTGACTCTGCTAGTTGCCGTGGAAAACATTGATAATCTGGATGATACATTTGAAATAACAAGTGATATCACGGATTATTGTCTGCTAAATGGCTGCAGCAATGCAGGATTTGCAGTCGGAGAAGTTGTGACAATCAGAGATTTATTATATGCGGCTATTCTGCCGTCAGGTGCGGACGGAGCGCTTGGACTTGCCAATTATGTGGCGGGTTCTCATGAGGCTTTTGTTGAGTTAATGAATGCGAAACTGGAAGAACTGGGGATAGCAGGAACAGCGCATTTTACAAACTGTGTGGGACTCTATGACGATAATCATTATTGTACGGTTTGTGATATGGCGGTTATTATGCAGGCTGCCGTCAAAAATAAAACATGCAGGGAAGTGTTGTCTGCACATACGTATACGACTTCCGTAACGGAAAAACATCCGGAGGGCATTCTTCTGTCTAACTGGTTTTTGCGCCGTATCGAGGACAAAGATACAAACGGCGAAGTACTTTGCGGAAAAACAGGTTATGTAGGTCAGTCGCAGCACTGCGCAGTAAGCTATGGAATTGATAAAGGCGGCAGAGAATATATTTGTGTGACGGCTGATGCTGCCGGAAAATGGCGTTGTATTGAAGACCATGCTTATTTATATAAGGAATATTCCACAGCACATAAAACATCGCCATAGTACGGGAGAAAGTCAGTATGGAGCAGTTGATTAATATGACGGAATGCGCAGTACGGGCGCTTCTGTTACTGTATTTGTGCAGTGATATGGTTAGTTGGAAAAAGCGGTTTAGCAGGCAGGGAAGATATTTATTTTTCCTGCTCTTTGTCATTTGGACATTCTGGCTTAGTAATTCCGAATGGCTTAACAGGCTTCTTTATGGGGAAGACATGGCGGTTCAAAAAAGCAGTACCAGTCTTATCAAAGTCATTATGATGATGCTTGTTTGTTTTTTGCTGTTGGATTTTTTTTATGAGGGTAAAAAACTGATAAAAGCATATCTGACACTTTTGTATGAGACGATTTTGGAGTTGGCAAAGTTTGGGGTTCATGGGTTTTGGATGCTGTTTCTCAATGCATACAATGACTGGCAGATAAACAGGATGATGGATGATGTTTCAGCATTGGAAACTTATATCGACCGCATACGGATTATGGGATATATATGGAATCTGTCATTGATGCTTTTGTATTTTTTGATTTCCTATATTGCGATTCGTGTTGTACTAAAGTACAGGCGGGGCGTACAAAACATTGACAGACAGGGGATTTTGTTTTTAATGCTTTTTCCGGCTGTCGGTATGGCATTTGATGTCATGTTACGCTGTCTGTTTTTTACAAGAAATGGCGCTGAATATGATTTCATTTATGATAAACATGCGGGAATGTATGTCATCGTACCGCTTATGAACTTTTTGTGCCTTCTATCCATTGTATACAGCACGAAAATTTATAAAGAGCTGATGCATGCCGAAGCGGAAAAGAACAGGATGCTTTTTTACAAGCAGCAGCTTTTGGATATGACGGAACATGTGCAGGATATGGAACGGCTTTATGACGGCATCCGCAGTATGCGCCATGATATGAACAACTGTATTGCGGATATGGAACAGCTTTTTTATGCGGACAAAGACGCGGAAGCCGGAAAGTACCTGTATCGCATGAAAAACGCTTTGGATGCGCTGACATTTCACTATAATACAGGGAATCCGGTTACGGATGTGGTTATGAACCGGAAATGGCAGGAATGTGAAAATGCAGGAATTGAGCTGACATGCGAGTTTATCTATCCGGAGAATCTTGTCATTGAAGCATTTGACTTAGGAATTTTGTTGAATAATGCATTGGATAATGCGATAGAAGCCTGCAGAAAGTGTGACGGAAAACAAATGCTGCATATCCG
>CAMWMM010000293.1 GCA_947175285.1 uncultured Lachnospiraceae bacterium | reverse complement strand
AAATAGTTAATTTAATACATTTAAAAATTATTTAAGGAGGCGGTTTTTATGTCAGAAAATCATTGTGAAGAAACTATTCGTAGTCATGCTCAGCCTTTTAAGGGGCAACACCACAGATCCAGCGGGAATTTTTCCACAAGATACATACAAGATTCAAGAGGAGAAAAACCGAAATCATTGCTGTGGGAAATTATACCGGACAAACCTGATGAAAGAAATAAAATATCGTTTAAGGTTTATGAAGATGTGGTTAATGGTGTAGATAGCAAAAAATTTGATGGTATACAAATTGTGAATGGGCAAAGGACTCAATATATTGACGAAAGAAAAATATATATTCATTCACCGCAAGGCGCTTCTGCGCCATTTACTGTAAGAATTACAGGAATGTCTACAGAGTTTAAGGCAAATATTGAAGAAGGAATAAAGGAAGAAGCAGCAGAAGATTAAAATTTTTATAATAAAGACCATTTATATTTATATAGATGGTCTTTATTTTATGGGTTGAGCCCCGGTTAGGCTCGCGAAGCGTGCGAAATCTATTATACAATATCTGTATTATGTAAACTATTGCAGATGCGCCTTGAGCTCATTTCTATTATGCCGTATAATCAAAAATATGCTATAAGCAACCGCGTTTTATTGGAGGATACAAAAATTGAAAAAAATAATAATTATAGAAGATGATACGGATATTTGTAATATGATAACAAAATTTCTGTCAGACCGCAATTACGAGGTATGTTCTGCCACTAATGGCAAAGAGGGGCTAGACTTATGCCAAAATTTTTTACCGGATCTTATCATTTTGGACTTAATGCTGCCGGTTCTAAGCGGCGATAATGTAATAAAGCAAATAAGAACATTCACAGATATTCCTGTCATTGTTGTGTCTGCCAAAACGATGGTACAATCCAAAATAGATTTACTGCGTTTGGGTGCAGATGACTATATGACAAAACCCTTTAATCTCTTTGAGTTACTTGCAAGAATTGAGGCTAATTTAAAAAGAAGTGTATCTGCTACCCAAAAAGAAGATATTCATTTAAGATATAAGGATATTGAAATTGAAAATTGTACTGTATACATAAAAGAAACTACTGTGCAATTTACATCAACAGAATTAGCAATTTTAGTGCTTTTGTTACAGTATCCACAGAAGATTTTTTCCAAGCAAAATCTTTATGAATCTATCTGGCAGGAAGAATATGCCTATGATAATGATACGATTAACACGCATATCAGTAATATTCGTAAAAAAATAAAAAAGTATACTGATACAGATTATATAGAAACAGTGTGGGGGATTGGATATAAATTGAAATAATTTTAATTCCTTTAGATTTTATTTAGATTTGGGTTGTAAATTAGCATGGAAAGGAGTTGATAAAATGTCAGAAATTATTTGTCAGACAACAGAACTTTGTAAAAATTACAAAAATTTCCATGTATTACAAAATGTAAATCTTTCTATCAACCGTGGCGAAATATACGGTCTGATTGGTGAAAATGGGGCGGGAAAATCTACCCTAATCCGTATATTAACAGGATTAGCCTTTCAAAGCAGTGGTGTCGTTACACTCTTCGGAAAAACAGAAAATTTGCAGCAGGAACGTGCCAAAATTGGTTGTACTGTTGAAATGCCTGCACTGTACAAAGATATGACTGCTAAGCAGAATTTAGAAATACAGAGGGTACAGAGAGGGATTCCGGACCAAAAATGTATCTCCAAAACATTAGAACTTGTCGGACTTGATAATACAAAAAAGAAGAAAGTAAATGACTTTTCTTTAGGAATGAAACAGCGGTTAGCATTAGCTGTGGCGCTTTTAGGTGAGCCGGAATTTCTGATATTAGATGAGCCTGTTAATGGCTTAGATCCAACAGGAATTATTGAACTTAGGGAATTGCTCAAAAAATTATCAAAAGAAAATCATGTGACAATTTTGATTTCAAGCCATATTTTGAGTGAGTTAAACCAACTGGCAACCTGCTATGGTTTTTTACATCATGGAAAATTACTCAAACAAATTACGACAACAGAGTTAAGCGAGGAATGCAAGCGGCATATCAAACTGAAAACAGATGATACGAAAAAAACGGTCACTGTTTTGGAAGAACAGCTAAAAATCAAAAACTTTTCTATATATCCGAACAATTTTATAAGGGTATATGAGAAACTGGAAGAAACACATGCCATTTCAAAAACTCTTTCTTCTAATGGCATTGTAGTGGAAGAAATATCTGTGCAGGGAGAAGACTTAGAAACGTATTTTGAAAATCTAATAGGAGGTGGCAAATATGTTTAACCAGTTAAAGTCTGAATTTCTCAAATTAAGATATTCCAAGCTGTTTATTGCAGTCCCGGTTCTTCTTTTTGTAGGGTTGATTTTATACGGAAGTTTCAGCCTGTCTGCAGGGGGAACACAGATATTTGTTTCAGAGGGAGATGAAGAATCAAATGCTGCAATACAAGGTGCTATTGGTTTTTTTGCATTTACATTTGAAAACATTGATACGCTTGAATTTAGTGAGATTATGCAATCCTGTATATCCTGCAATGCGTTTCTCTGGATTATTGCCCTTATTTTAACCATACAATTTTTCTGTTATGATTACTCTGCGGGTACAATTAAACTCCCTATTGCGTATGGAATTGACAGGGTAAAAGTTTTCTTTGCGAAAGTTATTGTTATTGTATTATATAATGCAGTCTGCTATTTTTTATTCAATGCCATTACGCTTTTGTTTACTTGTTTACAGATTGGATATACCCCCAATATAATTGAACTGATACAATATTTAGGTTATACCGGATTGAACTTTTTAGTAATGATTTCCTTTATTTTACTTTGTCTTACGATGTGTATCTGTTTGAAAAATATCGGTATCATCGCAACGGTCATGTGTTTGTTCACCTTAGGCGGTGCGGTAATTTATACCGGAATATGGCAGAACTTTCACAGTCATATAATACTAAAATATTTAGTCTGGCTTAATCCGTTTTACTATTGGATGAATATGGGAGCTTTTCGTCTTGAATATGGACTAATCAATGAAATATTCGTATATTTTGTTTTCGGTTTACTTTTTTTGCTGCCCCTGTCTGTTATACTTGTCAGAAAACAGGAATTTAAATAATTTTCCCGAAAAATTTACCGAAGGAGAGAATGTTAATGATTTATTTATTATTGGTTTTATTAAATATAATATTGGCATTCGCTCTTTTTTCTTGGAAACGCCAGATTTGTGAAATAACGAAACAGATTAGTGAAGACAGAAAACTACGAATTTCCTTATCAAATAAGCATATAGAGAAATTAGCAGGTACAATCAACGAAAAAAACTATTTGGAGCAGAAAGCAAAAATCGAGATTATACAGGAAAAAGAACAATTGAAACAATCTATTGCTAATATCAGCCATGATTTAAGAACGCCTTTAACATCAATTCAGGGGTATTTAGTACTCTTAAAAAGTTGTGAAAATAAAGAAGAACAGGAACATTATTTTTCTATCATTCAGGCAAAGGCAGACTATTTAACGGAACTATTGCAAATATTTTATGATTTGTCATTGATAGATAGTGAGGATCATATTCCGGAAATTGAAAAATTAGATATCAATAGAATTGTAACTGACTGTCTGATTGATAAATATAACGAACTGAAAGAACTGACGCCCATTATTAAAACAGAAAATGCCCCTGTATGGATAACCGGAAATGCTGTTGCCTGCAAAAGAATTATTGAAAATCTGGTTACAAACGCAATACGGTATTCTAATGATTATATTGAAATTGTGATAGACGAGAATGGTATATTTACAGTAAAAAACACCACATCAGAATTAAAGAATATAGATGTTAATATGCTCTTTCAAAAATTTTATACAGTAGATACATCGCGTTCAAACGGCAATACAGGTTTAGGGCTATATATTGTAAAAGAGTTATTAAACAAAATAGAGGGTGGCATAGGGGAAGTTAGTTATAAAAATAATATATTAACAATTTCTGTTTATTTTAAACTTTGTGACTAAAATTAGTTGCATGCTCTTTTTGGAGGATTGTAAAGAGCGAAATGTGGAGCCGGAGAAACCTTACAAGGGTACATTTAATGTTAGAATTTGTCCGGAACTTCATCGAAATATCGCCATATATGCGATTGAACATGGAAAAAGTTTAAATGCTGCTGTTGAGGAAGCTATTGGAAATATGGTGGGGTGAATTGAATTTATATTATTTGCTCCTTTCAAGGAGGTGATTTTTGTGATTTATTTTATTGCTGACACACATTTTTCGGAAGAAAATATAATGCGATACGAGAATAGACCGTTTAAAAGTGTAATAGAAATGGACAAGGAATTAATATGTCGGTGGAATAATGTAGTAAGTAAAGATGATGAAGTTTATATTCTGGGCGATTTTGGAGCGGACGGGAAAGAATCATCTATTTTAAATCAATTAAATGGGAAAAAATATCTCGTTAAAGGGAATCATGATATAAAGTCTAATCAGTATTATCGTGATTCAGGATTTGAAGAAATATACGATCACCCTGTGATTATAAAAGATTTTTGGATATTATCACATGAACCATTATATGTGAATAAAAATATGCCATATGCAAACTTATTTGGACATGTACATGACTCTCCAATAATAAAAACATATAGTAAACAGCATTATTGTGTTTCAGTGGAAAGGATAAATTATATGCCTATTTCATTTGATGATATTATTTCAATAGTCCAAAGTGATGATGCCAAAGGGAAGAAATAACTATTTTGAGGAAGGATTTGGATATGATATATAAAGAAGAAAAGTGTGATTTATTTTCCGTATCAGAAGATTATTACTTAGCACATTGTATCGGTGCTGATTTTGGTATGGGAAAAAGAATTGTAGTTGAGTTTAATAAGAAATTTGATATGAAAAAGAAATTACAAAAAAATATCCGGATTATTTAAATGAATGGCATAGTAAAGGATATAAAGGTGATTGTATTTTGGAAGGACATGTATTAAATCTTATAACAAAAGAAAGGTATTTTCAGAAACCAACCTATCAATCTATGCGACTTGCTTTAGAAGTAATGAAAAGAATTTGCGGGGAAGAGGAAATTTATAAGATTGCTATGCCTATTATAGGGTGCGGATTAGATAAATTATCTTGGGATAAGGTAGCCAAAATCATAAACGATTTGTTTATGGATACAGATATAGAAATATTGGTTTGTAAACAGTAATACGGATGAAAGAACTGAGGTTGTGTTCACGAAGCATGCGAAATATTATGCACCGGATTAGCCGGGACGTATGATGGCGAAATTTTAGATGATTATAAAACTGATATATGCAACAGATTACATATAAACACACAAATTCAAAGATTCTACGATGTGAAAAGTTAATAAGAGAAGAATGAAATAAGGACTTAGAGTAATGAGATTGATTGCTTTAAGTTTTATTTTTGGTTATGAATTTTTGAAAATTCTAGTGTTTCCAAAATATCATTGAAATCTTCGCAAAAAAGCAAATTATAAAGTGCAATATTTAACTTATCTTAAAAAAGTCTTAATTGTAAATTCATGGTTTTTATTGGAAATATGTGTATAATGTGTGTAAATAAAAAATACAGAGAGGGAAATATGTCAATTACTGATATTTTAATTCGTTCAATAGCCGGATATGTTTTTGTGGTTCCGGGAATTCTGTTGTACTTTGGGTATTTAATGAAAACAAAAAAGCAAACGTTGATTCATTTCATAGCATCAATTGTGTTTTGCTATTATCTCATTGGAATATATACAATGGTGGGAATTAGCACTTTTAAGACTTTTTCACCGAGAATAGTTTTAGTTCCTTTTATGGACATGATAAGCGGCCCCGTGGATACCATCTTGAATATTATTTTGTTTATTCCGCTTGGATTCTTTCTTCCGTTATTGTATAAGAATTATAACAGAGTAAACAGGGTTGTTTTAACGGGTTTTCTTTTCTCGATTTCCATTGAAACAGTCCAAATGTTTGGTATGGGGGCAACAGATATAAATGATTTGATAACAAATACGGTTGGTACTTGTTTGGGGTATTACATTTATAAAGTGTTGCCTAAATTAGTTCGAAAAGAGTTGTGTGTAAAATGTAAGGCTGATGGAATCAACGATTATATCGAAGTGCTGTTTTTCACATTATATACATTTGCAGTTATGGTTACAATACAGCCTTACATAATTCACAAGCTGTTTCATTTGGGATAAACTGTACATTTATCCTATGGAAACATAGCAGTGAACAGATGTTAAGTCATTATATAAGAGAATCGGATAAATATAAGGAACAATATTTGGATGACTTGGTAAATGATTTTGAGAAATGTATTATTAAGAGAAAGTATGGTATAATTAGAAAATATGATAAAATGAATAATGATAATATAAATCCAATGAATAAAGATGACAACATTCTTTTAATGAATTTAGTTAATGGTTAAAGGGGATAAATGCCGGATC
>CAMWMM010000292.1 GCA_947175285.1 uncultured Lachnospiraceae bacterium | reverse complement strand
GCTTTGGAGATGGCAAAGCAATTTATTAATAACATTTATCAAGTTTCTGCCACTTTAGAAAATACTCAGCAGGCGGCAGATAAGGCGGCTCAGGAGCAGGCTGATGCACAGCGATGTTTAAATATAGCAAAGGATAAAATTGCTTGTCTGGAAGATAGAATTTGGAGGGGTATTGATGAGTAAAATATATGATAAGTACTTTTCAGATGGAGATTTCTTTGATGGATTGAGTAGGATAATGTATGATATTCGTTCTTCAAAGATAAGCAAACAGGCACTTGTAGAATTATCGGATGAATTGGTAAAGAAAGGACAAATACCAGTTACTAGTCAATTCGAGAAAAAGAAATGGTGGAGATGGTCTAAGAAGTATGTTAATTACCTTATGAATGGAATGAGTACGGGTAGTGTCAGTAAAGAATACCTTTTGTTTTATGCAAAAGTAAGTAAAGTGATAAAAATTAGGAATAAGGTTGTAAATTTTATTATTTGTTTGGTAATTTTGGGATTGGTGATATATTATTCTATTAATAGGTGATGCGTATGAAAGATATGAGTTTAGAACTGCAAAGTAACTTAGACAAAATAAGACGAACAGTATTTAGAGAGTATCTGTATAATGTTGCGGATGAATTTATGGTTTATCCTTTTAATGAATATAACACTTATAAAAATAAGGATGGTAGTGATACAAAACGAGTAGTTCCAGATACGAACATACAATGTATTCGTGTGAACCGTTGGGTTTTTGATAAGAAAGAGCAGATTATTGATCGGTTTGCTAATGTATATAGTTCATTTTCGCAGCGAAAAGATGCTATTGCTATGCTTGTCAATAGGACTGTTGAGGGTGCTGATTTCTATTTTGTCATGAGGTCAGATTCTTCAAATGGTGGTAATAAAGCTAATACAAATAGTAATTTGAAATTGCTGACTGCATCTATTAAAGGCAATTTTCCTGGAACAATTGTAGAAGAGGTAAAGTCTGTAAAAAAAGCTGAAGAAGGACAAGCATCTAAAGAAGATA
Organism: uncultured Lachnospiraceae bacterium; assembly: GCA_947175285.1. The sequence continues at coordinate 5,487 of CAMWMM010000292.1, read as the reverse complement.
ATTGGGAAGATATTTGGGGATTAGGAGATAAAAAAGCGATTTCTGCTATTACTTGCGTATCAAGCGATAAGTCGGAGAAACATATAAGTCAAGGACTAGAGAAGGTTCTTAGCGGTATATCACCTAAGGAGCGTAAAGACGAATATACCTTAGTGTTTTTAGCAGAACCAACATCTCATGAAGAGATAAAAACAATAAAGAATGGATATGAAACCTTAGCTTCGGGAATTCATTTTTTTGCTGAATATCAAAGTAATGAAACTATATCAGAGGCTGTAACAGATGGTTCATCATGGTCAACCGCACACACAACCGGTACTAATCGTTCAATAGCAAAGACTAAAGGCATAAATGCTGGAGTATCTGGGAATTTGGCTACATCCACAGGATGGCTAAACGGAATTATAAAAAACTGGAAAGAGACAAAATCTACATCTGTAGGCGGAAATATAGGATTTCAGTATTCAAGAACAGCAACAGAAGGTTCTATGATAAATGACACAGATACAGAAGGGACAAATCACTGTGTTTCGAATGGCGCAATGCGAGGTGAAACACATACTATAAAGTCGTATCCTATTGCGGATATGCTGAAGAGAATAGAGAAACAGATAGAAAGACTTGATGAATGTGAGGGTGTAGGTATGTGGAAAAATTCCGCATATGTATTGACCAATAACAAGATTCAAGCTGAGAGTGTTGCGAATTTACTTCTGGGTGTAATTCAAGGAAAAGAATCTTTTGTTGAAGCTTCTGTTATAAATACGTGGGCTCAAGCTGATAATAAAGCTGAGTTTCAGAATTTGCTTTCATATATTAAACATTTCTGCCATCCATTGCTGTTAAACGCTAGTGATGTTACGAAATTGGCTGACATCAAAGGAAAAGAAGAATTAGGAGTTGAACCATTGATATTAGCGAATCAAGTTACTTCAATTGAATTAGCTATGTTGATGGCATTTCCTTATAAGTCTGTAAAAGGATTATCTTGTGTAGAATGCGCTGAATTTGAGAGAAATGTTCTGTATAAAGATCTTGATCGTTTTACTAAAAAATATGTAGGTAAATCACAGAAAGCTAAACGACAGATCGATCTTGGTGAAATTTATCATATGCATGAATTTGATGGAAAGAGTGTTCCTATTGATGTAGATGAATTAACCAAGCATTCATTTATTACTGGTTCGACGGGTTCTGGTAAATCGACAACAATTTATAAGCTTTTACATGAATTGTATACAAAACACAAGATTAAGTTTTTAGTTGTGGAACCTGCTAAGGGTGAATACTATAAGGAATTTGAAGAGATTGCACATGTATATTCAACAAATAGTAATCATGGCGAATTACTTCGAATTAATCCTTTTTATTTTCCAGCAGAAGGTGAAAATCGTATTTTTGTATCAGAGCATATAGATAGACTTAATGGTATTTTCAATGTTTGCTGGCCTATGTATGCCGCAATGCCTGCAGTTTTGAAGGAAGCATTAGAGGCAGCATATGAAGAGGCTGGCTGGGATTTAATTTTATCAGTAAATAATGTAAATAATAAGCTATTTCCTACATTTGATGACCTACTTATTCAATTGAAGCGTGTTATTAGTGCTTCCGATTTTTCGGAGGAAGTAAAGAGTAACTATACAGGTTCTTTGATAACACGAGTGCGATCGCTTACAAACGGTATTTATCGTCGAATCTTCACTGCTGATGGATTAAGTGATGAGGCAATTTTCAAAGAGAATGTGATTATTGATATTAGCAAGGTAGGAGCTCCTGAGACAAAGGCGTTAATCATGGGAATGATGGTAATGCGAATGCAGGAGTATCACATGGCCAATAGTACCCCTGTAAATGAACTTAATCATATTACAGTTCTTGAGGAGGCCCACAATTTATTGAAGAAGACAAGTGCAGAGCAATCTTCTGAATCGTCAAATGTTCAAGGTAAATCTGTTGAAATGATTGCTAACGCAATTGCTGAAATGAGAACTTATGGAGAAGGTTTTGTTATTGCAGATCAGGCCCCGGGTTTGTTGGACGAATCCGTAATTCGAAATACAAATACAAAGATTATTATGAGCTTACCTGATTTTTCTGATAGAGAACTCGTAGGTAAGGCGGTAGGTTTGTCTGATGAACAGATTATAGAAATAACCAGATTGCCAAGTGGAAAAGGTGTTGTTTATCAGAATAACTGGGTTGCACCAGTTTTATGTGCAATTGAGGCATTTGATAAAAACAAGAGCAAAGAAAAAAAGATAAATATCAATAATAAAGAGGTTGGTTGCGACGTATTAAAAGTCAAGTCAGTGATTGCAAATGCGGTATTACATAATAAGATTGATGATATTGGTGAGTTTGAAGTAGAGGGACTTCTTGCACTTAATGTCCCTGCATTTGCAAAGAGACGAATTCTTATGCATGTAAAAAACAAGGTTTTGTTTAATAAACAGGATCGCATAGAGATTATATATGATTTTTATGGGACGGAATTTGTAAAGAATGTGATGAAGAAAACAGAAGAAAGTATTGAGATTATTCAGGATACCGATTTAGAGACTTTAAAGGCAGAATTCCAGAAGTGGGTAGAAGCTATTGGGGTTACAGAACAAATTGAGTCTATAGATTTGATGGGTATTATTAACATTATTCTTTACAAAATCGAACTTGTTGATCATGTTGAGCTTACACAATGTGAGAGATTGTTTGGTTTTGCAGAACATTGGAGGTGATTAAGTGGCAATAGAGTTGACAGGTACAGCAGCGAAAGTTATTGAAACTGGTAAAAAGGTCGTCGAAGTTGCCAAGAAAGTTGAGAAAGTTGCTTCAACAGTAGAAAAACCAACTAAGGTTGTTGAGAAAATAGCAGCAGATAAGGATGGAAACTGGGGCGTTGACATAGTTAAGAGTTGTGTAAAAAAAGGTACCGGTGAGATCAAGGGAGATCTTGCGGATAAATTGAAGGACTATCTTGGTAAAGATGATGTTAATACTGATGCTGCGGGAGCTAATAAGGAAGCTGTTGGCGAACAGAACGATACAAAGAATAGTGCAGAACCTCAAAAAGATAAATGTACAATAAAGGATAAATTAAATAAGTATTTAGATTCTTCTGACAGTCAGCAAAATATTGATGAGAATATACAGGATGAAACCACAGAGAATGACGTAGATAAATCTGCTAATAATGTTGAAACTACCGACGTAAATCAGGATAGTGGTGAAGAAAAGGGAAACGCAGCAGATGAATTACAAGAAGTTGAGCAAGAAACGGATGATTCTTCGGTTGATAAAGAAGTATTGAATGGCAATAATGATGCTACGAATGAAGTGAATACTCAGGAATATAACGAAGATAGTAGTACAGAATTAACAGAAGACGAGAAACAAGCGATTAAGAACAAACTTGGGTGGTCTGATGAAAAACTCAAAAAATGTACTGTTGATAAGTATGGAGTGATTCATTACAAAACTGATAGGTGCGATTTGGAAGGAAAGACATCTGAGAATGGTGTTCCGTATGAACGTCGTCGTATAGTAATTAACGGGATTGTAATAGAGGGCGTATTCCCTAAGTTTGATAGCACTTTTGATACTGAATTAGCGCCGGATAATTTGAAAACAAAGGCATATGCTAAAGCGTGTAATGAGGCATTAAAGGAAGCCATTAAAAACGATCCTGAATTGCGAAGTAAGTTCACTTTTGAGCAAATTAATGATATAGAAGAAGGAAGAACTCCTACAGGATATGTATGGCATCACAATGAAGAGCCTGGAAAAATGCAACTTGTTAAAAGAGAAGATCATGATCGTGTTATAGGTGGTGCAGCTCATACAGGTGGAAATTCACTGTGGGGTGCTGATAGTATTGATAACAGCAAGAAAGGAGAAAGTTTCTAATGAAGTGTATTTCTAAGAATTGCAAACTGAATATAAATACAAAAGTATTTGAAGAAGCAGAGAAAACATATTCAATTTCACTCAGGGAGGATATCAAGGCGTTTCTTGAAAAGAACTCTGGCGGATATCCAATAAAGGACATTATTATATCAGATGGTGATGAGTATGAAGTAAGAGTATTTATGTCATTAGATGAATCTGCTGATAGCTATTATATTCAGAAGCCACTTGACTACTTTTTGAAGAAGACAAAAGGAAAGATTGTACCAATAGGAATTGATTCAGGTGACAATTATTACTGTGTGAATAATGAAACAGGGAAGGTATATTATTGGAGCGCTGCTGAAGATTCATACTATTGCATATCAGTTTCGTTAGATGATTTCATACAATTTTTTAGTTGATTTGCTAAGAAAATAATTGGTTTCAAAGCAGAATAGGGGTAGAAGTCCATTCTGCCTATTTTTGAGAAAATTTTAAGAATGGTCAAGGTAATATGCCAGAAGGATGTATTTATTGTGGAAATATGGAGGGTTTATCAGAATCTGATATTATTCCTGTACGCTAATCAATGCCCATATACTTAATTGATGTGTTTGTCACGTAGAGCAGGGAGAAACGCAAACATAGAAAAAATCTGAAAGCAAATATTTTAATACTGCAATATAATAATACAAGTGCTCTGTTGTTGAAAAGCATCTGTTATATGAATGAGGAGTTTTATCCTATTTTGAGTCAGAGAATATGGAGTTTATTATAAAGTCGGAAAGCTGTCTCATCGAAGAACTGATACTGCTTGAACCAAAATATTTATCATCCTATCTGACTTATATAAAAGAGCATAAAAAACTGTTCAAGACCGAAATTTCAAAGTCTGTATCCATGAATTTGGAAAAATCTACCAGAGAATGTTTTGTTATGCGTTTAATTTATTATGGAATGGATAAAAAATGACTGCTGTGATGCTAGAGAACAGATTACAGATATTACTATAAAGTGTGTAATACCTACTGGATTTGAGAGCCTGGAAAAAGAGAAATGAAAGCGGGACTTTTTCATAGTAGGATGAAGCATATGAAACAATGGTTTTTCTATATCAAATATACGCTATCCGGCATCTTCCCACCCATTGAGTATCCCCCTCATTTATGATAGAATACTACCAACAGGCAGCGCACACCGCCCGAAATTTTAAGCAATACACAATCGCGCGTTTTTTACAAATATTGCGCGGTATGGTGTAGAAATGGAGACAAACATGAACTATAAGGAAGCCTATGAAAAATTGGAAAAATACGGACAGCTTCATCTGTTAAAATACTATGATGAACTGACGGCTGAAGAACAGGAGATGCTGCTATCGCAGATAGCGGACACTGACTTTGCGGTAACGGAATCCTGCAAACATAAGGATGAACTGAATCAAAAGGGAAAAATTACACCTTTGTCCGCTATGCAGTTAAAAGAGATTACGGAAAGAAAAGAAGAGTTTACATCTGTCGGCATTGAAGCGATTAAAGCGGGAAAAGTAGGAGCCGTTTTACTTGCCGGCGGTATGGGAACAAGACTTGGTTCCGATGCGCCGAA
>CAMWMM010000291.1 GCA_947175285.1 uncultured Lachnospiraceae bacterium | reverse complement strand
ACTATCCGTATTGCAATACTCTTTTTATGACGCGATGATAATCCTCTCTGATGTCGCTCTTCCAAATCGCTGCCTCCAATTACTTATTTATTATAGTAATCGTCTGGATTACCATATTTCCCAATAGCTTCACTTTTTCTTCAAATTTGAATCTATATAAAAGAAAATTCCAAGCAAGGAACAAAAAAGAAAGATTGTTCTGATAGTGAGTATACTCCTTTAATTAATCGTTTTGATAATAAGCATACCCCTATTATCAATACACCTTGCCACATCAAGCATAGAACCGAAGCAATTTTAATCGCTGTATCAGGAATGTAATACCAACCATCAGCCAGCAGTTTTTCGCCTGCAAAGAAAAGAATTGTAAATGGGTGGCAGGTTATTTTCTAACCTGCCGCCCTTTTTCTTTCTTCACCATTTATCATGACTGCTAATTCTTCATCTGAATAAATTCTTTCATAATTATGCCCCTTATCTTTAAACCACTCCTCCCAGCCGGAAACCGATTCAATACCGTCTCTTATAACACCGTCTAAGATTGCTTCCATAATCTCATTATAAATATCGGTGTCATTTTCTGAGTACATGAAACTCCAGTTCTTTGACGGGTCATTATTATCCATGTATGAAATTCCGTTGCAGGCAATAATCATAATGCCGTTCCCGGTTCTTACAACATAACCTGCCGCCTCACCCTCCGCATAATACTTCAACGCAAGATTATCATCTTTCACTATGTTAGGATATTTTTCTTTATACAGGTCCGCTAATTCCTGCAATTTATCAAGCTGCTCCTGTTCACCGCTCATCATGAGCCATGAGCCGTTTCCTTCCTGTCCTCTCACTTTCAGACACTCTATCCCAGTGAAAGCATGAACTTTAATGGAATACTTATCGTTCAAAACTGACTTTGCAATGTCATCTGTCTGAATAAATGTTTTTATTCCTTCTATCAATTCATCATCAGCATACTTTACATTCCTCAATCCACCCCACGGATAACAGGTAACTATATAATCTTTCCCTGTATTTTCATCCGTCTGAATGTTGGTATTCATGGGATAAAATGCAAAATATTCATTGGTTTTCTTATCATATATGCACCAGTTGCCTTCTATTTTATCCGTAACATCTATCACATATCTTTCGTTTTCTACTTTTTGAAGCTCACCGTTTGCCTGCATCAAGAGATTAGTATCTCCGCTGTTAAAACTTTGTAGATAAAGTTCTCCAATCCCACTCCTGGCCATTCCATTCATTGCCATGCTGTTATACGCATCATTTGCCGAAAAACTGCTGCTCTGTCCTGATACTCCGCGCGAATTTGAACCAAATAAATTTTCAACCTGCTTAAATAAAGCAGTCCCTTTATTCCGGTTATTGCTTCTATTCGCGTTTTCATAAATATAAGAATTTGTGCTTCCTACTCCGCTGATACTCATTTTCATTCCTCCTGATTATGTATCATTCTTTTATGACGGTTCCTCTGTCAAAAACGAGACGCCTATCATCTATAAATAATACGAATCAACACACAAAAAAGTTTCACTTCTCTTAAAATCAAAAATGAATGAAGTTAATTTCTTCCGTTCTTTTTGTTGCGGACAATATTGTAGATTCCGATGCCTATAATGATGACACACAGCACTGCAAAAACGCATGATACATAAAACTTCCATGAGTGTGCAGACGGTTCCTCTTCCACAATAGCCTCTTCTTCAATTTCCGGCTCTTCTTCCGCCGCAATTACTTCTTCCGGTTCTGGTTCCGGTACAGGCTCCGCTACAGCAGTCTCTTTCTCTTCGTATTCCTCTTTTGGCACTATCAACTCATCTACCACTTTCAGCTCCGTATCCTCAGAAACATTGGCATCAACCTGCCCCGTCTCTTCATTGTAAACATTTAATTCCTGATTGCCGGGGGCTTCCGTAGTCAGGTAACTGTTGGACGCATATGCCGTGCTGCCATCAGAAGTAATGAAGCGATACCATCCGGTAGATGCAACGCCGTTTACAATTACCTGTTCGTACTGCTCTAAGCTGCCAATTTTATTATACTCCGTGGATGCGCCGTCACGGTAATTAACCACCTGTGTCGCCCACATGGGCGTATTTTCCATGTCTTCCACTGTAAACGGCGCCGGTTCAGAAACTGTTTCTGCCGGTGGCTGCGAGGATGATTCTGCTTCAGGCGTACCTGACAGCATATATCCTGCACTGATATATCCAAGTGATTTTAACTCATCAACGTAATCGGTTAAATACCCGGCATCTAAAATAGCTTCTATGTCCGAAGCAGGAATGGCACCGGGATGTTTGGTGTTGCACTCCTTGATATAATCCATTGCCGCTGCACTTCCATACTTTTTTGCACCAATATAAGCAGTGTCCCCTTTGCTAGTAGCAAAATCAATCGCATACACTTTCATCGGCGCCATACAGAATCCCGCCAGAATGACTGCGACTGCTAACAGCGGCATTATACTATTAAACGTTCTCTTTTTTAAAGAAAATCTACTTTTCTTCACCTTTATCTCCCCGATTCTATTTTTCTGCATTCCCTCAAAATCAAGCACACCGTCTCACCAATGATGTATTGGATTTCTTCTCATTATTCTATACCTGCAAATCTATCGAACTGCCCGAAACGGACGGCTTTTTCACAAGTGTATTGCCGCTTACGGTAAGCTGGCTTTCTACAGATTCCCTTGTAACGCTGTCTAAAATACTTTTATCAAAGGAATCTCCGTTCATCCAGTTCGGATTAGCCTTTCTTACCGCTGCCGCAAGCGCTGACCAGTATTCTCCTTCATATTGTTGCAATGACCATGTTCCTTTTAAACGGTCATCCTTTTTGATGCTTAACTGATATTCACGGAAAATCTCTGAACGCTTTGTGACATCTCCATTTTTAGCACCATTTGTCAGTAAAAAATGACGTTTACATTCATCGAACATCTTCTGGCGGTATTCTTCCGAAACATCTATCATCTGATGCATTTCTGACAGACTTTTTCCATCCATAATCATCCCTTCTACACAAATACCTTTTTCATATAACTCCTCTTCTAACGACTTTTGCGATTTACCTGTTTTGCCTGTATTTTTCTGATTTTTTGCATTGAGTACATCTGTCATATTTAGCAATCCATTACTTTGCTTCCTGACTCTGAACAATTGTGACATCAAATTATATCTCGATGATAAACTTGTTAAACTAAAATTGATATTCATATACTTATCCTCCCTACTTTATTTCATTCTCCTGTTCATCCTTTTGCCGCCTCGGATAAATAACTTCCATTGATGTGAATGTATCATCAGCCGAAGCATGGATATGTCCGCTGCTGTCAATGGCATATTCATTCCCGTAAACAGAAAATGTATCCCCTTCTTTATAGCCGACTTCTATCCAGTTTAGATTGTTTAAATTTCTTATTATTGTGTCAACGTTTATAACATTACCGGATTCTTCCAGTATATAAGTATGCTTTCCGGCTCCCGCATCTATGGAAAAAAAACCCGGTGTAATTCCGACTTTCTCACAGGTCGATAAAACATCCGCCCTCTTGTATCCCCACAAATCGCTTCCCTGTGCCAGATTTGTCAGAATATTCCCTGCTTTCTGCATCTCCCACTTATAATTTGTCCCCATATGACCTGTATTCTCTGACAGCAACGACTCTGATGCTGCCCACCCAATTTTTCCGTTATTAACTGTCCATGCGTATCGATTACCGCTTGATGTTATCCATGCGAAATAGCTTTTATTTTTCAAAACCAGAGAATTGTTTACAGCGTGAATCCCTGACAGAGAATTGGCATTAATTTTCGGTACTGCATAGTTAGGCACTACCTGCCTGATTCCGTTATAATCAAAATTCATCACACCGTACTCTTTAAAATTAGGATTATATCCACAGGAAACATTCTCCCCGAAATTAATTGCATCCAGAATCGCGCTTGAATTATTATAATTTGCAAAATAAAAAGATAATTCACTTGCAGATACATTTGCGGCTTTGTCTATCAGTGCAGCTATGGATTCTTTTGAAAAACTCCTTGCACTGTCAGAAATACTCAAATTGTCCCGCTTATTTCCGCCCGCCTCTGATAATATCTTAAGTGCCTGCTGTTTTCTTGCTATTTTAACTTCTGATTTGGAATTGAGTAATGCCTGATTCACCCCATTTATGCCTGTTAAATCTGCTTTATCCATTTTTATCCTCCCTGCTTTCCGGCTCCCTTTAATTCTTTGCCCTGTAAATATCATCTGTTTGAGCAACTATTCTAACGGAATCATCCCTCCGTCTGCCGGATGAAGAATCGTTGTGATTGATGTAGATGTAATATCAACAGAATTACCTTCTGAATCAATAACCCAAAAAACATAGTTACCATTTTTTTCTATTGTAAATTCCATATCACCATCATCAAAATCAAATTCCTTATACACATCATTATTTAGAAATATCACTACACTTTGTGCATTATCTACTTCATCAATCACCCTGCTTTTTTCAATTCTAATAGTCTCTCCTTCTTGAAGTCTACAGCCCCATAAATCCTCCCTAAATACTAAGTCATCATCTGCATATCCGAATTTTCCCGTTTTCTCCTCATAAGAATCATTTTCCACCGCCAGCTCCGGATAATCATCACAGTATTGCCCATCCGAATCACTTTGCATTTCTAAATCATCAAAGTCCACTGATACCGCATTTTCTTCCACAATAACCTGTGAGATTTCACTTTCTCCCGTTTGCATATCCTCTGCACCAGCTAATAATCCGCACCCTGATAATGTCAACACGCACATCATTACTCCAAAAAATCCTAATGTCTTTTTCATCATAACTTCCTCCCATAAATTTTATTAGCTTGCATTTTTATATCAACAAACAATTTTTTGATCAAACAGTGACGACCATTTTTCACTATTTTCTAATGTAACGACAACAGTTATTTTATTAGTCTGATTTACATCTTTTAAAACTCCGAAATAGTCTTCAATGTACCTTACGTTATGCAGCAAATCCAAATCCTCTACGAAAATAAATAAATGATTGCTGACTAATCCTCGCGCTAATACGACAATAAATCTTTACAATACACTCAATGTAGATGGGTACTTTTCAAGCATGTCTTCACTTATTTGCAACTGATTTGTTATCTTTATTAATTCATTGCTATTAACTTTCTGTCCATTTAACTGATTTACAAGAATAATATTCTCTTTAACTGTAAGATTGTCTAATAAATTATCTGTATTATATAAATAACTCATGTTTCGTCTTCTAAATATAATCCGGGCATTTTCTTCCATTTGAACTAAATTATAGTCATTAACCAGAACGCTTCCCTCATAAGGCATATCTAATCCGTCCATTATTCTGAGTAAATTATTTCTATAATCCCCTTCAATACATACCATACTTCCAGATTCTATCTGTGCACTGAATTGTTCAGCTTCTCTTATTGGTTTTACATTGACTAACTCAATCATTTCTACTCCCCGCTTTTCTAAACGCTCATTTCAAAATTATCAGAAAAATCTCTAAACTTTCTCTAACAATCTTTAAGATTTTCTTTTTTATGAATTCCTTTAGAGGACTTTTAAAGATTCTTATAAAGTCTGTTCCAAGTCATCTTTTAAGAGGAAACGGCTTGCCTTTACCTTATACCCCTCCAGTGCATAATTCACATAAGCAGTAACCAGCACGATATGAATTTTCGGACATTCCGCCTTTATCTGCTTTGCCGTCTCTAAGCCATCCATACCGTCCATGTTAATGTCAAGGAATACGATGCCGCATCCCCGAATATAATCCATATTCCCGCACAGCTCATCGCCGGAGTCGTATTCCTTTATTTCAAAATCCTGCCCGTAGGCTTCCAGCAGCGCCACCAGTGCGCTGCGGTCATCCTCTCTGTCATCACAGATTGCTATCTTCATCCTTTTTCCTCAATTCTAAATTCTTTTCTACTACATATAATATCGGATTATCGGAGCTTTTATCAAATCCCATTGCACGAAACGACTATATATTGCACGAAACGACTATTTTTCAGGGGTAAAAAGCAAAAACAACCAAAAAGGAGCCTTCACAGCTCCTTCCCTTTCATAATTGCCAGTAATTCTACTTTCTACAAAATAAAACTCACCTGCCGATATTCTTCATTCCCTCTTCTCTCTAACTCCTTATAATGGCTCTCAAGCAGCTTTTCAGCATCTTCCTTTGAAAACAGCCATTTTTCCATATCCTTCTTATACAGGATTAACGGCATACGGGGATGTATCCCGGTCATACACCCCTCCGCTTCACGGGTAAGGATTGTGAACCTGTCACCTACAGGGTCTTTATGGTAGATTCCCGCCAGATACAGAATCTTATCCGGTGTGAAAAACTCATACTTTTCCTTCTGCTTCGTACCATCCTGCTTCCATTCATAAAATTTACCCGCAGGAATCAGGCAGCGGCGTTCCTCAAAATCATACTTAAACATCGGGCGTTCCTGCACCGTTTCTGACCTTGC
>CAMWMM010000290.1 GCA_947175285.1 uncultured Lachnospiraceae bacterium | reverse complement strand
AAATAGAATGGAAGAGAGACGAAGAATGTTGAAATTTAATGCACGGAACGGAAAGCGAATAATTGCATTATTGGTATGTTTTTTGCTCCTTTTACCGAACTTCGCGGTAAATGCTGCGGAGCAGGAAATCAACAGGACAGTGAGAGCCGGTATTTTCTATTTTGACGGCTATCACATGGAAGATGAGGACGGTAATCTTACGGGGTATGGTGCGGAATTTTTGAACCTTGTTTCGCAATATTCACACCTGAATTTTGTATATAGCGGATATGACAGGTCTTGGGGAGATATGCTTACCATGCTTGATAACGGTGAGATTGACGTGGTGACATCCGCAAGGAAAACACCCGATCGGGAAGAAAAATACGCTTTTTCGCTTCCGATTGGAAGAAACAGCACTGTTTTGTCCATTAAGGCAAATAATACCAGTCTTCTTACCGGCAATTATGCCACTTATGATGGTATGAAAGTGGGTATTGTGCCCGGAAGCAGTCAGAATATGAGCCTTGTTGAATTCGCAGAGGAGAACGGCTTTACTTATCAGGCAATAGAGTATGAGGATGCAGGTCACATGGAGGAAGCATTACAAAGAGGAGAGATTGACGCTATTCTCTCCAGTAACCTGCGAAAAATGGGAAATGAAAAAACGCTGGATGTAATTGAAACGGCTTATTTTTACGCTATTGTCAGAAAAGACGATAAGGAGCTGCTTGCAGAAATCAATTATGCCATTGACCAGATGAATATTAATGAAGGGGATTGGTCAAATAATCTGTTTTATAAATATTACGGAAATTTCCATGCATCGGGTTTTTCGTTTAATGACAGGGAGCTTGCCTATATTCAGGATGTAGTTTCAGGAAAGAAAACGATTACCGTTACTGCCATGGGCGACAGAAAGCCTTATTCCTATGTGGAGAATGGGGAATTAAAAGGAATTTTGCCGGAATATTTTGCAGGGCTCATGGAACTTGCAGGACTGCCTTATGAAGTCGTGGTGCCGGAGAACCGGTCGGACTATTACAATATTGCAAATAATAATGGTGTAGATGTAGTCATTGACTGGCAGCAGTTTCAGGAGAAAGCGGAAAATTATCAAAACAGCGGATTTTATACTGAAGCCTATATGAATACAGGTATAGCACAGGTGACCAGAAAAGATTTTAACGGTAAAATTTCCACTTTGGCTATGGCTGATGTGCAGAGAGATATGCTTATTGAGAGCGACTTGGTAGGAAATGCCGAGATTCTGACTTATCCAACCAGAGAAAGCGCTTTGGAAGCCGTTCTTGCCGGAGAAGCAGATGCCACATATGTTTATACCTATACGGCACAGTCATTTGTAAACAGTGATTCTACGGCTTCGCTGCAATTCAGCATGGTCGATTTCTTGCGCTTTGACTTTAAAATGTATGTCAGAAACAGCAGTGACCATGAGCTGGTTACCATACTGAATAAATGCATTCTCCAGACGTCGGATGATTCTATGAACCACATCATCACAAAGTATACTGCGAACGAACTTGGAGATGTGACGCTTCGTCAGTATATGCGGGCTCATCCGGGGATAATTGCGCTGGTGGTACTGTTGTTTGCCTCAGCTCTTGGTGTAATTATAACCTTTTGGCTGCGTTCACGGTGGAGAAAAAAAATCCTTGATACCACTGAGCGTGCGAACCGTGAACTGGAAGAGCAGCTTACCATTGTCAATATTTTGAGCCGCGACTATCTTAATGTCTATGCAGTCAATGCCAGAAGTGCGGCTGTCAGGATTATAAAAATGTCCGGCTATGATTCTGCCGGAACGGAGCAGGATTATCATAAAGAATTTCCCTACGCGGAGATTCTGAACCAGTATATCAGCGACTGTGTTTTTGCTGATGACAGGCAGTATATGTCAGAGGCTCTTGCACTTAAGCAAATCGTGGAAAAATTGAATTCCGATGCAGAATATTCCGGAACTTACCGGATGTTTTATAACGATGCAATACATACTCACCAGTTCACCTGTGTAACATATCAGGCAGAGGGCGGAAACGGCAGGGTCGGAGGTGACTTTTTCCTTCTCGGATTCAGGAATATTGATGAGATTATCCGCAAGGAGCAGGAACAGAAGGAAATTTTGGAGGAGGCTCTTGCGGAAGCGCAGCATGCTAACATTGCAAAGACTACGTTTTTGAACAATATGTCCCATGATATCAGGACGCCAATGAATGCGGTTATCGGTTTTACATCATTAGCGCTCACTCACATCGGCAATCAGGAGCAGGTAAAAAGCTATCTTGAAAAAATTCTTACATCCAGCAAGCATTTGCTGAGTCTGATTAACGATATATTGGATATGAGCCGCATTGAGAGCGGCAAGGTTAAAATTGAAGAGGAAGAGACGAGTCTCCCTGAAATCCTGCATGACCTGAAAACCATTGTACAGTCGGATGTCAGAGCAAAGCAGCTCTCGTTCTATATTGATACTCTGGATGTTACAAATGAGACGATCATCTGTGACAAACTTCGTCTGAATCAGGTACTGCTGAATATTCTCAGCAATGCCATGAAATACACCAAGCCCGGCGGAAGCGTCAGCGTCCGCATTGTTCAGACAGAGGATGCGCCGGAGGGATATGCTTCATATCAGTTCCGGGTTAAGGATACCGGTATCGGTATGAGCAAAGAATTTCTGGCACATATTTTTGAACCTTTTGAGAGAGAACAGACCAGTACCGTCAGCGGTATTCAGGGAACGGGACTGGGACTTGCCATTACAAAAAATATTGTTGAGATGATGAACGGAACGATTACTGTGGCCAGTGAGGAAGGGAAAGGTTCAGAGTTCGTGGTTTCTTTCCAATTCCGTGTCAAAGCCGATAGCGATGATATGGAATATATGGAGCGCTTGGAGAATCTTCGTGCGTTGGTTGTGGATGACGATGCCCATACCTGCACCAGTGTGAGCAAAATGCTTTCGTCTATCGGTATGCGGACTGACTGGACAACGCGGGGAGAAGAGGCTGCCATTCGGGCGGAATTTGCTTTGGAACAAAATGATCCTTTCAGTGTGATTCTGATTGACTGGCTGATTCCGGACTTAAACGGTGTCGAGACAGCCAGACGGCTGCGCAGAATTGTTGGAGATAAAGCAATAATTATAATCTTTACTGCGTATGACTGGGCCGATATAGAAGAGGAAGCAAAAGAAGCGGGTGTCACGGCGTTCTGCTCCAAACCATTGTTTTTATCAGAACTGAAGAATATTCTGACAGCTCCTTACAGAGAGCCGGAGAAAACCGAAGAAGAGGATATGTCCCTGCCGCTTCTTGTCGGGAAAAAGATTCTTCTGGTAGAAGACAATGAAATTAATCAGGAAATTGCCAGAGCGATTCTTGAAGAAGTCGGTCTGATTATTGATACGGCGGATGATGGTACAGAGGCTGTTGAAAGGATGAAGACGGTGCAGGCAGACACTTATGACCTGATTCTGATGGATATTCAGATGCCGGTGATGGACGGCTATGAGGCTGCCCGGACAATCCGTGCGATGGATGACCCTGCCAAGGCGAATATCCCGATTGTAGCAATGACCGCCAATGCTTTTGAGGAAGACCGGAAACGTGCTTTTGACGCTGGCATGAACGACCATGTGGCAAAACCGATTGATGTGCCGAAGCTGATGGAAGCTTTACAGAAGATTTTAGTGGGACAATAATGCTTACAAAAAAACACGGAGGAATATCTTATGAAGTATTCAAATCCTGTCATAAAGGGATTTTATCCCGACCCAAGCGTGTGTTATGCAAACGGGAAATATTATCTGGTATGCAGTTCTTTTCAGTATTTCCCGGGAGTTCCTCTGTTTGAAAGCGAAAATCTGGTAAATTGGAAGCAAATCGGGCATGTTTTGACAAGGAAAAGTCAGGTCATGCTTGAAAAGATAAACAGTTCGGGCGGTGTGTTTGCACCGACAATCCGCTATCATGACGGCAGATTTTATATGGTGACAACCAATGACACCACGCATGAAAATTTCTATGTATATACCGATGACATTTACGGAGAATGGTCGGAACCTATTTTTGTGGCTCAGGGTGGTATTGACCCGTCACTCTTATTCGATGAAGGACATGTCTATTTTATCAGTAACGGCAGTGACGATTATGGTGAAAGCGGCGTTACGCAGTGTGAGATTAATATTGAAACAGGAGAAAAACTTTCACACAGCAAATGCATCTGGCATGGTTCCGGCGGGCGTTTTCTGGAAAGCCCCCATATGTACAAAATCGGGGATACTTATTACCTGATGGCGGCAGAGGGCGGTACGGAGTACGGGCATATGATTACTTATGCCAGAGCGGATAATGTGTGGGGCGAATTTGAAAATTATCCCAGCAATCCGGTATTGACGAACAGGAATAAAGCTCCGGAAATCATTCAGGGAATAGGGCATGGTGATTTGATTCAGGATAAATGCGGCGACTGGCACA
This sequence comes from uncultured Lachnospiraceae bacterium, assembly GCA_947175285.1. The sequence continues at coordinate 2,065 of CAMWMM010000290.1, read as the reverse complement.
TTTTATGTCTCGGATTCCGTCAGATTCATATGTGGATACAGCATCATACATTGGGCAGAGAAACTTTTCTGATTCCTGTTAAATTTCATTCAGATGGATGGTTCAGCGCCGGAAATGACGGCACGGCGGAAAGTCAATATGAAATAACAGGCGATTTTGTACAGGAGGAAAAGCGGAAATATACTTTTGAAAATACGAATCACGATATTGAATGGTGTTATCTGCGCCATCCGGTAAAAGAAAACTACGAATTTGTCCGGGCTGAAAATGTATCCGGTGATAATGTCTCTGCTTCGGATAAATGGATTCTGCATGGAAGTAACATTACGTTGGAGGACGTTGATTCACCGACTTTTATTGGTATACGGCAGAGAGATTTTCATTTTACATTAAAAGTAAAAGTATCTTCGGACAGCGGGGAAGCAGGCGTTTCGGTCTATTCCTGTGAGAATGAACACTATGATATTGCTTTATGTAAGAGCGAAGAAAACACTGCTGCCATACTTAAATTGAACATCGGAGGAATTAAACATTTGCAGAACACCGTAGAATTACATTCTTCAGAGACGGTGCTGCTTATCCGGGCGGATAATCTGGAATATCAATTCTATGTATTAGATGGCGCTCAGGAGATTTATCTGGGCAAAGGACAGGCGAAATATCTTTCCAGTGAAGTAGCTGGCAGTTTTACTGGGGTCGTCCTTGGGCTTTATGCGATTGGAGAAAATACTGCGGAATTTGCGGATTTTGAACTTATTTATGAGTAGTGTACTCAGGGGTGCTTATGAAGAAAAAAAGTATCTGATTTTACTATTGGCAGTGCTGATGATAGTCATTATCAGCACTTTATTTATAAAGAAAAAAATTAAAATTGCCCCGGTATTTGCCGGCAGATTTGAGATAACCGGTGTGGATGTTTCCCATTATCAGGGAACGATTGACTGGGAGAAACTTGCCGGACAGAATCTGGACTTTGCATTCATTAAGGCAACAGAAGGATCAAGCTTTATAGATGAATGTTTTTATGATAACTGGAAGGAGGCTGAGAAAACAGGGCTTTGTATAGGCGCTTATCATTTTTTCAGTTTTGACAGTGATGGGGAAAAACAGGCGCAGTTATACATTGATACGGTAGGAAATCTAAACGGGAAAATAGCGCCCGTGGTTGATGTGGAGTTTTATGGGGACAAGCAGAGTAATCCGCCTGAAAAAGACGAGGTAGCAGAGCAGCTTGGCAAGCTGTTAGATACATTGGAGGAATATTATCAAATAAAGCCTGTTATTTATACAACGTATGCAGCTTACAATAGCTATATTAAAGGTGAGTTTGAAAACTATCCTCTCTGGATTAGAAATGTTTATTATCAACCACTTTGGGGAACAAAGGGAAAATGGACATTCTGGCAATATACGGATACCGCGGTTTTAGAAGGGTATGCGGGAACAGAAAAATATATCGACAGGAATGTGTTTCGGGGGACGCAGGAAGAATTGCAGGAATTGATTGTGCAGTGCGGGGAAGAAGTTGTTGCGGAAAAAGATACGGCTGTAGAAGAGGATGTTCCATTGGAGCATTGTAATCTTATATATGATACGGAACAGGTAAAAGTTTATTCTTATTTAGGATTGACACCTATGCTTTTTATTCTGACACCGGAAAGTGAAACCGTTATTTCTTCTGTAAAAAATTTCTGGGTTGACGAAGAACAGGAAGCTGTCTTGCTGTTGGAAAATGAGGAAAGTATTCAAATACGAAAAGTGGATTTAAGGCAGGAACACTTTTTGGAAGAGACTTTTCTGCTTGACAGAGATGCAATGGAAGTATTGCTTACCGATACATATGGTCTTTTATCGGAAGAGGGGAGCACGGTTTTTCGGGATTTGGATGCTGATTTATCCGGCAAAGAAAAAGATGGGGAGATTTTTTTAAGAGGAAGTATTTCCGGTGTATATAAGGAAACGAATAAAGAGTTTGAGATTCTTTATGAAATAGACAGAGAAAGCGGCGATGTAGGCGCAAGGGGTTATCTTCAGGATTTGGCAATTACTCCACTGTATCAGGAAT
>CAMWMM010000289.1 GCA_947175285.1 uncultured Lachnospiraceae bacterium | reverse complement strand
AGCAACGGCCTTCTAAGCCGTGGGTCGGGGGTTCGAATCCCTTCGAGCACGTTTGAGATTGAGCTTGCCTTATCTCATATATGGTGGGTATAGCGCAGTTGGCTAGCGCGTCAGATTGTGGCTCTGAAGGCCCTGGGTTCGAATCCCAGTATCCACCTTTTTGGGCTATCGCCAAGCGGTAAGGCACAGGGTTTTGATCCCTGCATTCGCTGGTTCGAATCCAGCTAGCCCAGTTTTGTCATACAAGGCTGGTGTCACTAATCAATCTTGTAAAACAGTTTAATCAATATGGGATATTAGCTCAGGTGGTAGAGCACTTGACTTTTAATCAAGTTGTCCGGGGTTCGAGTCCCCGATGTCTCATCAAAAAATGACAGCGGAAAACCTAGTAATATCAAGGTTTTCCGCTGTTTTTATCTGCAGAATGGAGACTAAAAGTAAGTGCGTCTAAACTGGTGTAAATGACTCATTTTTGACTCACCTACAGACATAATGACTCACTTTTGACTCACAAAACCATTGCTGCTGACACAGTCTCTGCTGGCTTTTCTTTCCCCAGTATTTCATGATTATAGACTTCGACAACCATTTTGGGAGTGTCACCCAAAAGCTCTGCGATTTTATTGATCGAGAGTGATGGTATCTGATAGCAGAGCGTCGCACAGTAGTTGTGGCGGAAGATATGCGGTGTCAGATTGACGATTGGCTCGTCTGATACCTTTTGCATTTTCCTGATGATACGTGCCCACATCTTATCAAGAGAGGACTTTGTGATATAACTGCCATCTTTCATATGAAAAAGGTTTGTGCATTTCATTCCTTTAATGTAATCAGCAACTACAGGATAGATTGACTCAGGGATGGGTACAGTGCGATGAATTCCGTTTTTGGTGTCCTTGATGTAGGGAGCGTTCACGTCGAACGCTACAGCCTTATTTACGGATATTTCTCTTCGGTCGAGGGAAATATCGAACCTGGTCAAAGAAACCGCTTCTCCGCGCCTCAGACCGCACCCAAACAGTATGTAAACGAATGCCTTCTCCATAGGGGAAAAGTCTGCTAATGGTATGGCGGCTTTTTCATGAGCCGCCAGAGGGCGTTTTTCTGGAGATTTGTATTTTATCTTGATACTGTCCTCAAATATCTCATCTAGGGCAGCAGGAGCGATCAGGCGGTCACGTACAGCACTCTTGATGACCTGTTTGAATGTCATGGCTGCCTGTTGTCTGGTGCGGGCGCCTTCAATGTTGTTGATGGTAAATACGTAGACGGCTCTGCTGACATCTCCAATGTGGCAGGTAATGTCACAAAAGTGCTTTTCGATAATATTCTCGTACATTTTCCGGGTATTGAGCGATGCATCAGTCTTGTAGAGCTTAAGCCACTCGCGGGCATAGTCAATAAACAGCGAATCCGAATCTCGCACAAACTCACGTGCGCTTACCTTTGCATTAAATTCATTCACCATTGTTTCGAGTTCGCGGCTGCTCTTATTGGTTCGCAGGTTTACAAGATGCTTTTTGCCGTCCTTGGTATAGGTTCCGTCCCATACTTTTGTTTGGAAGTACCCGTTCTTTTGCCTGGTATACTTTGCTTTTGCCATATGATCACACTCCTATAAAATTTTGGGTATAAAAATACACCCATTGATTGCACAGGTGCAGGGAAATGTGGTACAATATTATTGCATTTGGTATTGTACTACATTGCTGCACCTGCAGTAATAGTTTACAGTTCCTGATTGGTCAGTGCTGGGAACACTGGCCAATTTTATATTCTACCCAATAGGGCAGTTTTTACTTTGTATGTAATTTAATACATATGTTGACAAAAATGGTGCATATTATTATACTATAAATAAGTTAACTCGTGAAGGATAAGGCTGGGTTCCCGAATGGGAGTAGGCTGTAAAGCTTAGAATTCCTTTGCCCCTAGGGTTAGCTTATTTTTAATATTATCCAATAGATTTTCAGGGTCTTTCTTTAATTCTTCTGCAAGAAAATCTAACGTCTGCTGCGAATACTTGAAGAAATCGGTATTTCCAACAGTATATTTCCAGCATAATTTATCATTGTCTTTTATACCATAGTATTTAATCAAATTTGAAAAGTGGAACTTGTTAAGCGTTATATTGTCTCCGCGGTACTTGAGTATAACCTTTTTTCGTTTTAGTATGGTTATAAGCGTTTCTATAGATGTTTTTGTTGTATACTTAAATACAAGTTCAGGATTTTTGATTTCTTTAATGATTGTAACTGCTTCCTCGCCGGCCGATGCAATGTGAAATATTGCATCGGCCTGTTTTGGATCTTTGGTCATATAATGATTGACATTGATATTAATTGCAAATTTGGAATTTTAAGTATTTTACAAAGTTTCAATTATTTTTTTCGTAGCTATAAATTTTTTACTGATTATTTCAGGATATTTTGCATTGATTTCATTTTCATTTAATGATTTTAAACTTACAGACAGAGTAAGAAAATTTTGCGGAATTATTTCTGTCATATCAATATCATGATACTCCATCATTTTTTCATTAAAATTTAACACACATGCTTGAAAGAGGGGAACATATACCATTTCATATTCTTCAACGATAAGATGCGTACTGGTATTACGTAATTCTACTATTTTTTCTAAGTTGATCCGTAGAGGATCGTTTTTGTTGGTAAAAATTTTCTTGATACAATCAGAAAGAGCAATCGATCTATCTGGATGATCAGGATAATATATGCTATTATCACCTAAAGTTTTGATCATATAGGCTTTTAACATGAGCTCCCAAGCATTGCAAATAAACATACTAAAGCCTTCAACCCTATATTTGATTGTAGGTTTATTATATAGTTCTATGGCCATTGTAAAGGCTTCTTTAGACTTTTCTAATAAGCGTTCGGTTATATTTTTCATACGCTTCCTCTTTTCTTTAATTAGGTATTACCTTAATTTGCTTACGGATATCATTTTTCAAAATGTGATAATATGCCCTTTTATCCATTCCTGAATTATTAAATCCCCATTCACTAGCTTGTGTAAAATGAGCTAAAGATGCTTCTGCATAATATTCTCGAGCTAATTCATAAATGGTTTGTTTATAATTTACTGGAGCAAATTTTTCTAAGTATTTATCAATTTCCAATTCATAAAAAACGAGATCATTTTCTTTTTCATTGTTATTGAACAAACTTTTGTATTTACCTTCAGTTCCACCCAACATCTCTTTAACATGGCATATTATTTCATTAAAAAATCCATTGTTTAACCCTTTATCAAGTGCTTGAGCAACTTGTGAAATTTCTAAAAACTTGTTGTTCTCTTTTACAAGAAACCATATCCTGCCACATTGTCCATTTTCTGGGTAGGCTTTCTTATGTGTTTCAGCATACTTACGTACTTTATCTATGATTTGTGTTTCAGCATATTCAGCGTTTAAATCTTTCTGAGTAATCCTATATATTTCAAAACATAGTTCTTCTCTATATTTATATAAAATTTCTAAATTCTCTTTTTTGTTAATATATTCTTTTGGTATTAGTTTTCCCATTATACTCTCCTTTTCTTATGTTGCATTGCGATAATTACCTTGTTATAATATTGTCATGGGTACTACCATAACGGTAGGCGGTTAGCCCTCTGCGGAGGGATTGTGACCCTCCGACTACATAAAAATCTGTACGTAGTGCAGAAATATATGGACAAAGGAGGGCGATACTAATGATGACTATTGAAGGTTTGATTGCCGTGGTCAGTCTTGTGCTGACTGCATTCGGACTTGGATATACAATCGGAAGTAACACAAAAAAATAATCGCCTCAGCCTGGTAAACTAGACGATTATTTTTTAACAAAATTATAATCGGGCTAACCGTCTATCGGTAGTACCCTTTTCACGTCTAATATATCACAAAACCGCTTTAATATCAATATGTTGTTGTCAAATTGCTATTTCTTAACCTCCTTTCTGTCCTAAGCTCTTATTATTGCAATGCTGGAATTAATATGTTACACTGATCTGGGTACTACCATAACGGTAGGCGGTTAGCCCTCTTCGGAGGGATTGTAACCCTCCGACTACATAAAAATCTGTACGTAGTGCAGAAATATATGGATAAAGGAGGGCGATGCTAATGATGACTATTGAAGGTCTGATTGCCGTGATCAGTCTTGTACTGACTGCATTCGGACTTGGATATACAATCGGAAGTAATAACACAAAAAAATAACCGCCCCAGCCTAGCAAACTTAGCGGTTATTTTTGCTAAAATTTTTCTGGGCTAACCGTCTATCGGTAGTGCCCTCTTGTATAGTCATCTTACCACTAAGTGATGTTAATGTCAAATTATATATATTTGTTAAAATCTTTTTCTGTATCAGGATTAAGAGAATTTATTCTTCATCATCAAGGTCTAAATCAAAATCGGAGGTATAAATACTATCACTGGATAAAGATTGACGGAACTCTTCTGCCAACATCGTGCGGTTAAATTCGGCTGTTGGTTCTATTTCGTTAACAAGCTGTTCAAGTTCGTCAATAGTAATTTGGAAAAATTCCTTGCGCAGATTTACTTTGTTAACACGTTTGTCGTTGAGCATTTCGTGTAATTTTCCTTCAAGTCCAACAGCATCATCAGAGAAGATAAAGCTGTGTACATCGAATTTAAACGGAACACTTGCATTACTCAATTCATTGATTCGATCTTGTGGATCTTGCCGTCTGGTCATGCCTATCTTAAATACATTTTCACCGAAAGAACCAAGGTTGCTTATTATGTATACATTTCCAGCTTTACCATTTTGCAACTTGGTAATTTCCTCTTTTTTAACAACAACATTCGAGAGCTGTGCTTCTAATTCAAGAATGCGCTGTCTTAGTGTATTTGCTTCTATATCATTCGGTGTTTCGATAAGCTGTTCATTGAGTTTTGTCAGTTCGTTCTTATATTTTTCTTCTTCTTTTTCGATCTTAGCTTTTTCGGCGGCGAGTGCTTTTCTTTCTTCTGCCTCTTGGCGAATTTGTTCTTTAATGGCTAGCTGTTCTTGGCGCGCCTGTTCTTTTTTTACATAGTAATTGTATTCGATTTTTACTGCGTTTACAAACAAATATTCGATTTCGCCTATGAATTTTGTTAGTGTTCCAGCAATATTTTGATTTCCTTCGCAGGCAAGTTTCATGTATTTTTGGGTTACAGATTTTACAGCATCAACAGAAATATCAAGTTTTTCATATTTAAGGTTATATAGAATATTCTGTAATTCAGAACGAAGTGCAATGACCATTAGGTCGTATATTGTTTTGTTGGCTTTTGTAGTATATCTGGAAGAGTATTGTTCAAGCAATTTTAGAATTAGCTTTTCATTATCGCGGTATGCCTTGCGTAAATCTTTTACATCCATGCAGTGAAGCTTTAGCAATATAGAAGGGGATAAAAGTTCAGCTTCATCAAGATCCGATTGTGGAAGCCGACAGATCCGGTAATCAAGTTGAAGATTGGTATAATTATTGATTACATTTTCAAATTGCTTATATAATTCCTTTATGCGATTAAGTTTCTTTTGACTGGTTGTAATTTGTTTTTCGACTTTTTGATTTTTGGTTGCAAGTTCAGAAGCATTATGACATAGAGAATTAAATTGTTGCAGCATGGATTCGTGGGAATCTTTTAACTGTTTGATTTGTTCCTGAACTGCAAAATATTCATCGGCATTAAGTGAATTGAGCTTTTTGCTGAGTTCATCGTTGGCTTGCTGGAGGGTGTCGTAAGACTGCTGGAAGGTTTCGTTTCGCAGTTGGAGGTTGTCGCAAGTCTGTTGGAGGATGTCGTTCCGCCGCTGAAGGTTATCGCAAGTCTGTTGAAGAGTGTTAATTTGTTCTTTATAGTGCTTTGTATTAAAAAAATCAAAAAAGCCCATCTGTAGTTCCTTTCATAAAAGTGATTTATTGGTTTTTATCATTTGGTAGTTTATCGATGACCTTACCCATGCACCTGGCTGTTTCATTCAGAGGAATATTTTCAGCATTAGGATTGAGGGAAATTAACTCTGTTCTACCTAACTTTTTAACATAACTTTCATTGTCTACTCGGAATATGCCAATATCTCCAATCTCAATTTCCTCTGTCATTTCGACAAGGAGCATGTCGCCATCATGATAGGTAGGCTCCATACTGGTTCCATTTACCCCGATTGCATAATCAATCTTTCGGTATTCCGGGATATTAGGTATTTCAATGCGTTTTGTCGGCGGCATATCAAAAATGATTTGTCCGGTACCAGCTGATGCAACACGATAGTAGTAGTTGATCAGACGCATGTCAATATTGTTATTGGTATCATTATTAATAGGTTTTTCTGCATTTTGTATGTATTCTGATTGCTCCTTTAATTGTGCTGCTATGGAATATTCCCTATTTAGTACTGTATCAACCATTTTTGCACCGTCTGGGGAATGTTCGGAAATAAAACGGTATTTTTTAATGTGTTTATATTCAGCTAAAGTTACATCATTGTTTTGAGTCTTAATTTTAACCATATCTTGAAAAATATAATTGGG
>CAMWMM010000288.1 GCA_947175285.1 uncultured Lachnospiraceae bacterium | reverse complement strand
GGATAATATTTCATAAGATATTTTAACATTATTCTTGTGAAATATTTAATTCTTCTTGTATGCTCTCCTGTCTCCGCGCTTCTCGCTTCTACAACCGAACTGAGCGTATCAATCATAAATTCGGAGTTTTCACGGATTTTCTTTTCCTGCTGTCTGATTTCCTCTTCCTGTTCTTTCAGACGCTGCTCCATATGATATTTGTGGCGGTACAAATCAATGATATTTTTGCTTCTTCTCTTTACAATATGTGGATAAAAAGGTTTATGTATAACATCCGCCACACCATAGGAATATGCCTGATCTTCACTGTCAAGCGCATCCTCACTGGTAATCAGAATAACCGGTATGTCCTCTAACAGTTTCTGTTCGTCCATATATTGCAATACCCCGAAACCATCCATGATAGGCATAACAATATCAAGCAATACCAGCACAATACGGTCGTTACTCTTCAATTTGGCAATGGCATCCTCACCGTCTCCCGCCTCAATCAGTTCATATTGCCCATCCCGGAACATTTCTTTCAATATCTCTCTGTTGACTTCTTCGTCATCAACTATCAATATTTGTTTTTTCTTCTTTTCCGCATCCATAATCTCCGGCATCTCCTTAATCATTATTTTAATAACCTGTCACTTTTTTGTCAAAATTCACTATCATTAACATAACACTATTGCACTATAGTTGTCAACTATAACTGCTTAAATAAAGCAGAGAAAATTATGACAATACGGCATCCAGTGTTTCAAATAAATTTTGAATATCAATCGGCTTTGCAATATGTCCGTTCATACCGCATTTTAAAGCCTCTTGCTTATCTTCTTCAAAAGCGTTCGCCGTCATAGCAATAATCGGTATCTTAGCCAGTTCCTTATTTTCCAGTTCCCGGATTTGTTTCGTTGCTTCATAGCCGCCCATTACCGGCATCTGGACATCCATAAGCACTGCCTGATAGTAACCCGGTTCTGATTTTGCCAACATTTCCACAGCTATCTGCCCATTCGAGGCAACTTCTGTTGAAAATCCTGCATCTTCCAGAATTGCCACAGCAATTTCCTGATTGAGTTCTACATCCTCCGCCAGTAAAATACGCCCCGTATGACGTCCGCCTTTTTTCTTGGCCACATCTTTTTCCTTTGTTCCGGCATGCAGCCGGAATGTAAAGATAACCGTAAATTCCGAACCTTCACCCTGCTTACTTTTGACAGTAATTGTGCCGTTCATCATATCCACGATATTTTTCGTAATTGCCATTCCGAGACCGGTTCCCTGAATTCCGCTGATTGTGGATGTCTTTTCCCTCTCAAACGGCTCAAAAATATGTTTCACAAATTCCTGGCTCATGCCGATACCGTTATCTTTAATATAAAATTCATAGACTGCACAATCCGCCGACATACCGGATTTTTCCGTAATCCGTAAACTGACCGTGCCGCCTGCTTGCGTGTACTTAACGGAATTGCTAAGCAGATTCAAAAGCACCTGATTAAGTCTTAACTTATCACAGCAGATATTCTCATTCCGCACATTCGTAGTATCTATCTGCAAATCAATCTGTTTGGCATTGACATCGGCCTGTAAAATATTTCGCAGTCCGTTTACAATATCCGGCAGATTACATGGTTTCTCTTCCAACTGTACCTTACCACTTTCAATATGGCTCATATCCAGAACATCATTAATCAGATTCAACAGATGATTACCCGATGTCATAATCTTTTTAAGATATTCCTCCACCTGCTCCCTATTATCCATATGAGCAATGGCAAGATTCGTAAAGCCAACAATCGCATTCATCGGCGTACGAATATCGTGTGACATATTAGAAAGGAATGCACTCTTAGCCTCACTTGCTTTATTCGCCCTCATAAGTGCATCTTCAAGCAAAGTTTTCTGTTCCATCTCTCTGCGCATTTCTTCGTTCACGCTGCGCACACCTAAAACAATGCCGTTACTTCCCCCCTCTGTTCCAGTACTGACTGCTTTCATTTGAAAATAAGCCAGTTTACTTTCCTGTATCACACGGTAGTTTACATAATTCATTTTCTTTTCCGACAGTTTCTCTTTCATTGTTTCTGGCGATAACGCCTGCCGGAGCATTTCTCTGTCTTCTTCATATACATATTCGGAAATATAGCGTTCCATACTCTCTGACAGCAATATTTCCCCAGCAAAAAAAGAATTATGTACATGACTGTCATCATTCCGAAGCAGCATTCCGACATTCGTATCAAGGTCAAAAAAGAATATCAGATTGTAATCAATGCCCAATGCATGAATCAACTCTTTATGATGTCTTTCATTCTGCTTTTCCTGCAGCTTCTGTGCCGTGCAATCCAAAAGAAAACGTTGATATATCAATTCTCCGTTTTCCATTAGGAGTTTGACATTCCCCATGACATGCAGTATTTCTCCGTTTTTGCGTTTAACACGATACTCTACGCTGACACTGTCACCCTCTTTTTGCAGTGTCCGCATACGTTCCTGCAGCATTTCCTTATCTTCATCCACAACAGAGGCCGCTACCCATTTAAACCCGTCTGCCATCAATTCCTCATAGGAATCATATCCTAAAATCCCAAGCGCCGCCCGGTTAATACTCAAGACACGCATACCATCTACCGTATGCCGTATAACGCCGCAGTCTATCGTCGTAAAAATTGTCTCCAGTGATTGGTTTTTTTTCGTAATTTCTTCTTCGTAAGCACGTTCCTGTGTAATATCGATTGCCACACCCACAGTTCCCATAACGCTTCCGTCATAATCATACAACGGGGATTTATAGGTCGTAAGTGTTCTCATGCCGTCGCCGGTCTTAATAATTTCTTCAGAGACACATGTCTCTTTCTTCGTCATAACCTCCTGTTCCGACTCAATACAGGCAGGGTCATCTTCTTCTACGTCCCAAATATAGGCATGACCGCGTCCCTCTACCTGTTCTTTGGTTTTATTTACGGTTTTACAAAAGCTGTCGTTTACTTTTTCATGGATACCGTCTTTATCCTTATACCAGATAAGGTTCGGAATATGATTGATTGTGGATTCCAAATACTGGTTGGTCTGCCAGTAATCTACGCCCATCTTGTAAGTCTGCTGCCATTTCAAAAAACGGAATCGTATTTCTTCATCCGTCATGGGCATTGTCCATATATCCTGAATTTTCTGAAAATTTCCTGTAAGAAGTGCAATCCGCGAACTGTCTGCAAGCAGAATAATCTGCTTTTTCTCATTTTCATCCGGACAAAGCAGACGTAACGCTTCCTTTACATCCATATCCTCCAGATTAGCGATGATGACATCCGCATTTTTAACTGATGCAGTCTCTATCACGCTGCTCTGCTCAAATTGATGTGTAAAATGTTCCAGTGCAGGCATTTCTCTGATAATTTCAAATGCTCTGCACTGACGTCCAGCAATATAGAATTGAATATGGCAATGGTACATAGCCTTTCCCCCCTGCACTTTCTTATGTAACCATATCTTTTTTGAATATAAACCGCAAAAATCTACGATACTATTCTAGCAAGCAGAAATGCTTATGTCAAGCGGACTTCACGTTGTCTTAGCGGAATTATTTTGCATATAATAACCCTTTTACTTCCTCAATGCTCTTATCTGTTTCCATGTACTGATACCCACCGATATCATAGCTTTCACACTCTTCCCGTGAAACTTCTTTTCCATCAATATAACTTACTCCGTAATAACCTATGGACCCCTCTTCGTCCTCATCAGGTATTCCGTTTTGATTCACGTCATCAAAATTATAGAAGACTATCTCTACGATACTTTCCATCGTATGCTGTGCACTCATTTTCATATAAGTAGTATAAAGAATCGCTCCGGCATAATCAGCATTATAATTACGCAGGCTGTTCTTTTTCTGAGAATACTCATATCCGGCATTGCCCATTGCACCATATCCCCAGTGATCCATCACCTGATACACCATTCCGTCATCATATGTATACATACTGATATAATATCCGCTGCGCCCTACGGTTAATTCAGGAATATCATCCTCATCAAAGTAAATCAAATCATATCCCTGTTCCTCATTATCCAAATCGCTGAATTTCATAACCGCCTCATATGCTTCCCTGTAATCCGTAAATTCCCCGTTCCGTTTACCGTCTGACAGAAAACTTCGGATTCCGGAAACCGACAGTTCCTCAACAGATGCGGATAATTTTTCGGACAACTCTTCACTCGGAAAGAAACTTGCCATGTCAGAGATACCTTCACTATGACCGTAATAAACTGCCGCGAAACTGACGCCTCCGTATGTCTCAATCAATATGATATCCGTATCGCCGTCATAGTTGATATCAAAAAAAGATACGGCGTCCAAACTGTCAAAGGACTTTCCAATCACTTCATCCGGAACATAGCCCTCAAAATTAGTAAGCACTTCCTCACCACGTACAATCTGCATGTGAAAGACCTGCCCATCCTCTGTAGGCGCAAGGGGAACAAAATAAACTTTTCCCTCATATTCACTGAGTTCCACTTCAAAAGTCTGCTGCGCAATGCAGTTTTCTCCGAACTTCTCTTTTATGGCTGCTGTTTCTGCATTGATTTCGGGTTCCGTCTCTTCTCTGTTATCTCCGGCATCGGCTGTAGGTGCTTCCCCTTGTGCAGATGATGTTTCTCCTGCTGCACTTTTTCCCTCCACATCCGGATTTACTTCTACCTTTTCTACTACAGGTTCCGTAATTACCATCCTGTTGTCATCTTCTGTTTTTCCGCAGGCAGTTGACAGAAGAACTGCTGCTGCCATAAGCATACATATTACGCTTTTCTTTTTCATAATTGGTCCTCTTTTCATTGCTTTATCTTATAGGAAACTTCGGAACATACTGTCTCGGAATACGGAAAATAAAATAGCCATCCAAAGCCTCACTATTTCTTAGTAGAATATATAGATATTCGTTATCCACTCCTATATTCTGACTGCTAAATCTATCATAGTGTGAATCAACATCGGGATTCTCTATTATCATCCCCTGATACAAATCCAAACCGTTTATATTGTTTTCGAAATCATTAATACACTCATCTAACATGTCCGGTTCATGCACATCCTCTTCTTTCAGAAACGCATGCGTACCAGTATATACTTCATAATAATCGGATTGTAAAATTTGTGTTAATTCCTCCATATCCATTATGTCAGAAAAATGTATATACTGACCGGTATCTATATCAATAGTCGCCAGATACTGTGATCTGTACACCCGAAAACCATTACTTGCACTTACGGAAAAAATAATACTTAAACATTCATCCGTACATTGCAGCACTTCATATGTAATCTTCACATCACAAATACCCGTTTTCATCTCTTCTTCTATCCGGCTTATCGCTTCCTCATATGTGATTTCGTCTAAGTCATCAAAAAAAGAAAATGCCGTGTCTCTTATCAGTAAATTCATCTGCTCACTCATTGCATCCGTCAAAAAAGACTTTTTTATCTGTGGATAATGAACTTCAACAGTTCCTCCAATTCTAGCCTCCATATCAAGTTCTTTTTCCTGTAGATAGACTTCATCTTCTAATACAATATCTTTTCCATTATTATATGGATATTCAACATCCCCGAAAAGTTCTTCAAATGTCATGCCTGCAGGCGCATTATCTATAGCTTCAAAATATTCCCGTGTTATCTCATTCCACTCATCTTCGCTGAGCGTTACATCCTGTGAATAATCTACGGAAACTTCATATTCATCATAACCATAACCAGAAAAAACTGTAAAGCATATCTCTTTAGTCTGCTCACCGGAGGCATTGATTTCCTGATATCCATACCAGAGTGTTGCTACAGTCGAATCGGTATAATACAACTTACCGGAACCTAACAATTCCCATGCACTCCAGCGATGTTCATCCCCAAAATTGTATACTTTTTTATCATCCGGGTTATATTTGAAAATATGGGGTCCTCCAAAATGTACATCCCAACTCTCAGGGCGTACAATCAACTCCGGCAATCCATCTCCATCAAAATCCATATAGTGATACCGAAAATTCGGATTCTTGATAGCACATACATATTCCTCATCATCTAAGTCATCAAAACACTTGTCACTTTTCCTATAATATATCTCCCCCTGCTCCTCATACTGTATAGGAATCTGGTTAAAAAGCATCTGTAAAAAAGCGTCCTTATATTCCCTGTCCATTTCGGAGTTATATACCTCTGTATTGACGGGATGCACTTCGGCTGAAAAATCAATAGCCTTGACACTTTCCCAGACTCTCTTTCTCAGTTCCTCTTCCGATTCCGATTCGTTCTCCACATCTTCCGGATGTTCTATTTCACTGCCGGTCTCATCATTACTATCTGCATTCTTCTGCTGTCGACTGACTCCGGTTATTTCACGGATTATCCCTGTCACTTGCTTTTCTGATATAAATTCCACAATATTTGAGTTTTTCGTTCCGGAGATAAGTTTACATAACACCAGCAGTAAAAGCACTGCAAAAATGATAATATAAACCAGCTTTGTATATTTTTTCATCTTTGTTCTCATAATCTTCGTATTTGCTCATT